>JADFNF010000086.1 GCA_022563485.1 Fidelibacterota bacterium
GCCCAGTCCTGACCCAAGATTGATTACGAGGAATGCGAGGTAGAACTGCCAGATGGACTGGACCTGCGAAAAGAGGTAGAAGCCCAGGGCCATGAGCAGATAGCCGGGCAACTGGATGCTGGGCCTCAGGCTGACCAATGGGCATCCACCTGGGTCAGGGCAGCGCGCAGTGCCTGCCGGTCAACCTCAACATCGCCGGCTTCGATGGGGGCAAAACGGGCGGCGGCGGCATGCTCCAGAACCTGGGCCACTGTCTCCCGGTAGGCCGGGGGTATCCCCCGATCTGCGAGCAGAGCCGTGACCTCCTCAAGGACATATTCCTGACTGTCGCGTCCAAGTTTGCGGTTGAGATAGACGGTGAGGGCCTGGCTGAATTGGCCATAGACCAGGGACGGATCACCCTGGGCCTTGCCGATGATGCTCAGGGCGGACGGCAGGGCGCGACGTATCTTCAGGGTGGGTATGACCACCGTGGCGAGGGAGCGGGCCCGGCCGCCCATCCAGGGGGCGGCGAACAGGAACACAGTCGCCAGATTCAAGAATAGGAGACCCGTGGTATACCACCCCGCACCCGTTTTCAGCCACCGGGGCCGCTCCGATTTCACGAACCGGATGTCTTTCCCCATCAGGGTCACTTCCCGCCGTGAAAAGCCCGTTGTACTGACGGCCTTCCCCTTTCGGGGAAGGACTTTCAAGGTGAAAGGCCCCACCGTACCGACCTCATAGCGTCCTTTTTCCGGGTTGAAATAGGGCAGTCGGGCCTGGGGAATCACAAAAGTTTCCGCACCCCGGGGGATTATCACATATTCGAGGGTCCGGGTGCCGCCGATGATGTCGCCCAGGGATGATTCACTGGTGACCTTGGGGTCGAATACCTCCAGCCCTTGGGGAAAGTCGATGATCGGGGGCTCCAGGGCCTTAAAATTACCCTCCCCCGATATGGTAAGGGAAAGGGTGACCGCTTTATCCTCTACCACCTCAGCGTAGTCCAGTCCCCCGGTCAGCGAATACCGCCCAACCAGCCCTTGATAACCGTCGGGACGGTTCCTGGCGGGTATGGGCTTCACATGGACCGAGACGGTGGGCGAGGGTACCTCACGGTTTTCCACCCGGCCCGGGTTGAGGAAGGAGAAGTCGTTGAAAAAGGGATCACGGCGGTTGCGTCTTTGCACCTGCACACCAATCTTCAGCACCATTGGATCGATTTCCAGGTCTCCGGACCGGGTGGGAAACAGGGCCATCCGGCGCACAACTGCTGAATAATAGCGGGTGCCATCGCGCACGCGCTCCCGCAACTGCAGTTTATTGGGCGCGAACAGATCTTCCGCCCAAAAGCCCGGCATGCTGGGCAGCGACACAATCTCCCAGCCTGAAATATTGAGCTGGGTATAAAGGGTCCAGGTGACGGTAAGCTGTTCGCCCCGGTAGACCTCGGTTTGATCCACCTCGGCCACCAGAAAAATGGAACCGGACGGCTCCTGACTGCCACCGCCGGCGATGGGAGCCCGCACCACATTCAAACTGACAGGCTTCGTGTAGAGGGTGGCATCGTCTACCTTCACGGCAATCGGCGGAATGACTAACCGGCCAACTTTTTTGGGCCGGAGAGTCCAAGTGCGGCTCGACACGGAGGATACAGCACCGTTGATGATCTGCACGCTCCGGGAGCTGGAGGGACCAGAAACCAAGCGAAAATCATTGAAGCCATCAAGGGTAACCGATTGAATGAGCCCATCCGTGACCCGCACTTCCAGCTGAAAACTCTGCCCTTCGACAATGCGCTTCTCGCTGACAAGCGCCTCAACCTTGGGCTGGGCCGCCAAGGATGAGAGCATGAGCAGTAGCAGGCAGCCGAGCCTCACGTCCGAGTTCCCTGCGCGTCCCTATAACGCGTTCCTGGCGCTGTTCCAACATACCCGCGCATTGATACCACGACACTTATCATCCTGGAGCTCCAGGATCATTGTAGAACAGGGCGCTCACCAATCCTTTTCCAGCGTCAGGGGGGATTGGGGCCGGTAGACCCGATTGAGCAGGTTCTGTTCATTGGCGCGGAGGGCATTGAGTATCGCCTCCGCTTCTTCGCGCTTCAAGTCGTCTTGAGGTTCCCCCGTTGACTGACTGCCCTCGGCCTGTTCATCCCGCTCCTGTTCAGACTGATCCCCCGCTCCCGGTTCCTGCTCGGTAGACCCGTCTTCCTGATCTTCGGTCTGTGACTCATCATTCTGGTCGCTGGCCTGATCCTGGGAGGCCCCGTCGTCCGCCCCCCCCTCGCTCTCAGGCTCTGCATCGGGATTCTTGGCCGGCGAGTCGCTTTGCTCCGGTGGCTCCTGTTGCTCCTGACGAAGGGCTATTTCGTAGTTCACCCGGGCATCCTCGTCCGTCGGATCGATCTCGAGGGCCTTGCGGAAGAAGCCTTTGCTATCTGCAATGTTACCGGCCCGGAACAGACTATTGCCCAGATTATAGAGAATTTTCGACTGGACCTGCCGATCATCAGCACGCAGGGCGCCCTGGTACTCTTGCAGGGCCCTCTGGTATTGACCGGCGCCATAGGCCAGATTGCCGAAATTGTAATGGAGCAACGGCCGGTCTGGGTGCTTCTGGATCAGCTGCTCATACTGCTCCCATACCTCCTTCAACTCGGGCGGAATGGCCACTGCGCCAATGGCAGCCTCTGGGTCAGGGAGCGCCTGGGCCCGGAGACCGCCAACCAGGATGATGATGGCGAGGGCCTTAGGCATACCGGATGAGCAGTCTGGGCGACTCCAATCGACCACCGGGCAGGAGAATCTCCAGCAGGAAACAGACCAGGGCGGGGAAGATCAGGAGCTGATAGCGGTCCTCGAATCGTGAGAACTCCTGGGTCTTGAGGATGCGCTGCTCCATGGACAGGAGCTCCTCCAGGAGGCCCGCCAAACTGCCACCGCGATCATCCAACCGCGTGTAGCTGCCGTTGCCGGTCCGGGCCAGCTCCTCAAGCATCACCTCGTTGAGCATGGACGTGACGATCCGGCCCTGCTTATCCTTCTTGAACGCCGTGCCTCCCGCTACGGGGATGGGGCCGCCACCGGGAGCACCGAGGCCTACGGTGTGAATGACCATGCCCGTGGCAGCCGCTTTCCGGGCCAGCTCGACGGCCCGGCCGTCATGGTCTTCTCCATCGCTAAAGATCACCACCGCCTTGAATTTTTTCGTCTCAGGATCGAAGGCTTCCATGGCCCGCTCCAGGGCCTCGGCCATGACCGTCCCCTGAACCTGAACCAGCCGGGTATCCACGGCATTGAGGAACAGGCGGGCGGCGGCGAAGTCCGAAGTGAGTGGGAAATGGAGGTGAGCGGTCCCGGCAAACACGATCATGCCCACCCGGTCCCCCTGCAAGCCGGCCATCAGTTGGGCGACTTCATATTTGGCCTTTTCCAGCCGGCTGGGACGAACATCGGTGGCGTCCATACTGATGGACGTGTCCAGCACAAAGAGGATATCCACCCCCTTGCGCTCAAGTTCCACCACCTTTGTTCCGATCTGGGGGCCGGTAGCCGCTGCGATCAGGAACAGGAGACCGAGGAAGAGCAGAATATTTTTCGCCAGCTGTCGACGGAAGCGTACCCGCCCCAACACATACCACTGCACCCGGGGCCCACCCAACTGCCTGAGCCGCCGGAGGGTCCCCCTTTGGCGCACCAGGCTCCAGAGGAAGATCACCAGCCAGGGAATGAAGAGCAGGGCCAACTGCGGATGGGAAAACTGAATCATCCGATCACTTTCTTAAAGATACCCAGCCCCACCACGGGCAAAATCAGGCCCAAAACCGAGGCGGGGATTACGATCCAACTGTATAATTCCTTGACATTCATGAATTCGCTGATTTCGATTTCAGTCCGTTCCAACTGGTTGATCTGTCCATAGATTTCAGCCAGCGATTCCTGATCGGTGGCCCGGAAATACTGTCCCCCGGTAATACTCGCCACCTCACGCAGGGTTTCCTCATCCAGATCCACTTCCACCGAGACCATACGCTGGCCCCAGATAGGGTCATTCACCGGATAAGGGGCCAGGCCCCGGGTACCGGCGCCAATGGTATATATTTTGATCCCAAACTCCTGAGCCAGTTGGGCGGCGGTCGTGGGATCGAGCTCCCCGGCGTTGTTGCTGCCGTCGGACAGAAGAATCATCACCTTGCTGGCGGCCTCCGTGTCCCGCAGGCGGTTGATGGCGTTGGCGATGGCCATCCCGATGGCTGTGCCATCGTGCTCCTGGTCGATAATGTTCACCTGGGTCAGCAGGTTCAGAAGGACATCGGTGTCGTGGGTCAGGGGGCACTGGATAAATGACTCGCCCGCGAAGACCACGATGCCGATACGATCGTGGGGACGATCCATGATGAACTGCTCGGCCACCTTCTTGGCCGCCTCCAGGCGGTTGGGCTTGAAATCGGCCGCCCGCATGGAGGAGGAAATGTCCAGCACCAGTATAATATCGATGACCTCGACCTTGGTCTCCCGGATAACATCGGTCACCCGGGGACGGGCCAGGGCCAGGACCAGCAAGGCGAGTAGCACGAACTTCAGCCCCTGCAGGACGCCGACGGTGAGGCGCGCGGACCGCAGGCTGGCACGGTCAAACAGCGCCAGCGATGAGTACCGGATGACCCCCTCTAACTTCTGCCCCCGCCGGACGTACCATCCATAAAGGAGGGGCACCAGGGCGAGCAGGAGCAACCACCACGGTTGTTGAAATTCGAGCATATTTCAGGTTGAGTAGTTTTGCTCGAGGAAACGGCTTAGCTGAAAGATAGTTTCCTCGCCAAAGTAATTCGCCGACAGCTGCAAACCGATAGGCAATCCGTTGGCACCCGTACCTGCCGGTATATTCAGGGCCGGAATACCTGCCAGGCTCATGGGCACCGTGAACACGTCGGACAGGTACATGGTCATGGGATCGTTAACCTTACCTCCGATAGGAAAGGGAATGGTTGGGGTCGTGGGCGTCACCAGGATGTCGATTTCCTCAAAGGCCGTGATGAAGTCCTGCTGGATGAGGCGACGGACCCGTTGGGCCCTGATATAGTACCGGTCCATGTAACCGGCGGAGAGCAGATAGGTTCCCAACATGATGCGTCGTTGCACTTCCGCCCCGAAACCGCTGCTGCGGCTATCCGTATAGAGGGCCTCCAGGTTGGCCGGGGCATGGACCCGTCGTCCATAACGGACACCATCGTACCGGGCCAGATTGGAGGAGGCCTCGGCCGTGGTGAGGACATAATAGGCAGCGATGCCATGAGCCGTATGGGGCAGAGAGATCTCCTTGATGGTGAGGCCCTGGCCCTTCAGGAAGTGAATGAGGTCATGATAGCGTTCGCGGATTTCCCGCTCCACGCCCTCGTGGTCGTATTCCGGGGCAATCCCGATGGTCAGGCCCCGGGCCCGCTCCTCACTGTAGTCAAAATGGACGACCGGTTCATCGGCGGAGGTGCTGTCCAAGGGGTCATGGCCGGCAATGACTTCAAAGACCTTGGCAGTCAGCTCGGTGCTGCGGGCGAACACACCGATCTGATCGAAAGAAGAAGCAAAGGCAATCAGCCCGTACCGGGAAACGCGACCATAGGTAGGTTTCAGACCATAGATACCGCAGAACGCCGCCGGTTGGCGCACGGACCCGCCGGTGTCGCTGCCCAAGGCCGCCTCGACCAGTGCGGTCGCCACAACCACCGCCGAACCGCCGCTGCTCCCCCCCGGCACCCGCTCGTGATCGTGGGGATTCCGGGTGGGGCCGAAACAAGAATACTCCGTGGAGGAACCCATGGCGAACTCATCCAGGTTGGTCTTGGCGGCGATGGCGGCTCCGGCGTCCAGCAGTCGTTGGACCGCCGTGGCCGTATAGGGCGATACATACCCCTCCAGGGTCCGGGAAGCGGCCGTGGTGGGAGTATCCACCAGGTTCAAATTGTCCTTAATGGCCAGCAATAAGCCAGACAGTGGGCCGTCAGGGGACGCATCAAGCTGCTCCAGGGCCTGGGATGACGTGTCCGTTATGACGGCATTGAGCTCCCCCTGCTTTTTCAGGGCAACGGGAAAGGCCTGGAGCCTTTCTCGAATGATTGGAGACAAGGTGATGGGACCGGTCGGCTAGTCTTCGTCCTTCGGCGCCGGAGTATCCTTCACCTTCTTGACCGGCTCATCCAGGTTCGTCACGGACGTAATCTCGTCCTGAATCTCACTGGTCGCCTTTTTGAACTCCCGTATCCCCTGCCCCAATCCCCGGGCCAACTCAGGGAGCTTACGGGCCCCAAAGAGGAGGAGAACAATGAACATGATGACCATAATTTCACCGAACCCTAATGACATAATAACCTCCTATGTGAATCGACTAAAGTTGTTACTCACCGTTGACAGACTGCTCGCCACAAACGGCGCTGCTCTGCACGAACCCTTGATCAGCGGCCTTCATCGGAAATAGCGAAAAAAGTAATAAACGGTGCTCAGTCCCAACACACTGCTGATACTGAATTTGAACCGAACTCCGAAGGTCACCGTCACCACCAGCAGGTCCAGGGTAACCGGACTGATCCCCCAGCTCACTGACTGGAGAAAAAACTGCTTGACCACCCCCTCCGGCAGACCCAGGGCTATAAGATCCCCGAGGATCGTTCCCAGAGCCGCACCGAAGACCATCGTAATGAACAGGATGCCCAGAGACCGTTTCCGGTATTCGGGCATCACCATCAACTGATGCCGATCATAGACTTGAAGAGCGCCAACCCGTCTATCGATCCAAGAATGGCCTCGGCGGCCCGCTCTGGATGGGGCATCAGGCCCAGTACATTTTTCTCCCGATTTACGACACCGGCAATATTGCCGCACGAACCGTTGGGATTGGCCTCCGGGACGATTTTACCCTCCCGAGTGGCATAGCGGAAAGCGATCTGGCCATGCTTTTCCAACTCGGCTAGCTCAGCCGGGGATACAAGGTAGTTCCCACTCTGGTGAGCCATGGGCAACTTATAGGTGCGATCCAGATCCAATCCAGCGGTAAATGGACTACCCCCGTTTTCGGGCTTCAGATGTACCATCCGGCTGATAAATCGCAGGTTATGATTATGGACCAGGGCTCCCGGCAGCATGCCTGCTTCCACCAGCACCTGAAATCCGTTGCAGATACCCAACACCAACCCCCCCTGGTTGGCAAAGGCCTGCACCGCCTGCATAATTGGGGAGAACCGGGCAATGGCGCCTGATCGCAAATAATCTCCATACGAAAAGCCACCGGGAATAATCACTGCGTCGAAGCCGTCGAGAGAATCCTGCCGGTGCCAGACAAACTCCGCCTCCTCCTTGAGGACATGACGCACCACCTGGTAAGCGTCATGATCACAATTCGATCCGGGGAAGACCAGTATGGCGAACCGCACTAACTATCCTCCAGGATGTCAAAACGGTAAGTCTCAATGTTGGGGTTGACCAGCAGCCGGTCACAGGCCTCGGTGGTGATCTTTTCCGCCTGCTTGCGGGGTACGCCGGGCAGCGTCATTTCGATATACTTACCCATACGCACATCAGACACCCCGCCGATCCCCAGGTTCTTCAAGGCCTGCCCTACGGTGGAACCTTCGGGGTCCAGGATGCCGGCTTTAGGCGTAATGTAGACCTGTGCCTTCAATCTTTCTTCTCCATCGATGGTCCGAATGTCCCAGAAAGTGATTCCTCTGGTAGATCCCTTTGAGGCAGGGCTGTCTCGGCGTCCGACCGGGTCAACCATCGCAGGAGTCCATGGAGGACATAGAGGACGGTAATGGGCAGTAAAATCCGGCCCCCAAAGACCGGCAGGGCTGCCAGGAGGGCAAATGCGAAGAGAACTTTGAGACTGTTAAGCAGTCCCGCATGAAAAGTGAAATTGGGAAATTTGGCATACCTGATATGACTGACCATGAGAAATGAGAGGGCCATGGCTATGGGCAAGACGACCTTGGCGGCGCCGCTATGACCCTGGGCCTCATAGTAAAACACCATCGCCACGACAGTCACCGCGTTGATCGTAGTAGGTAGCCCTTCATAATAGTGTCGGGACTGGGTCTGTTGGCCCACATTATAGCGGGCTAACCGCAGCGCTCCAAAATAGAGCGGCGCACCAGCGATTAACGCCCCTAAAATCGGATGGAGGTCCCGGGCGTAGAGCATCCATATAAGCACGGCCGGTGCGAGACAGAACGACACCAGATCGGCCAGGGAATCGAGCTCGGACCCGAATTCAGAGCCCCCGTAAAGCTTGCGGGCGAGCTTACCGTCCAAGACATCAAAAACACCCGCGGCGATGATCAGGTAGGCACCGCGAATGTGATAGCCCTCAACAATGCTCAGTATGGCCAGGAACCCCAGGAACATGTTTATCAGGGTAAACAGACTGGGAATGTGTCTCTTGTTGATCCGTTTCCTAAGTTTCATGATGCGAAATGTCCAATAATACTGGTTGTCCCTCTTACCTTGTCGCCCACCTTCACCCGGACGTGAAAGTCAGCCGGCAGGATGATATCTACTCGTGACCCAAACCGGATATACCCCAGCCGATCACCCCGGTGCACGTCCTCGCCGGGCCGCATATAACTCAGAATCCGTCTGGCAATCGCCCCGGCAATTTGCTTAACCATGAATTTACCCCCTTCTGAGGTAAAAAGGGTTACCCCTTGTTCGTTTTCATGGCTGGCCCGCTGATTAAAGGCCACCAGGAACTTGCCCCGCTGGTACCGGGTCTCCTCTACGTGGGCATCGATGGGAACCCATTGGGCGTGTACATTAAAGATGGAGAGAAAGATCGAAATTCGCAACGCTTCGGCCTGCAAGTCATCATCGTACCCGATGGCCTCG
>JADFNF010000003.1 GCA_022563485.1 Fidelibacterota bacterium
GAGTGCCATCAGCAAAATTGCCAGGGCGTAGGCGGAGCCACGAAGGGGAATATTTATGCCCGGTTTAAAACTGTCGGATGTCGAGAGGGGCATTGTCGTCATCATGATATTGGGGGTGATGTTTGTCCCCCTGCCCACCTTCCTGCTGGACGTCTTCCTGGCGATGAGCATCCTGGGGGGGTTGG
This sequence comes from Fidelibacterota bacterium, assembly GCA_022563485.1. Lineage (GTDB taxonomy): Bacteria > Fidelibacterota > Marinisomatia > SCGC-AAA003-L08 > TS1B11 > JADFNF01. The sequence continues at coordinate 186 of JADFNF010000003.1, forward strand.
TTATTCTCTTCGTCGCCCTCTACACTCTCAAGCCGTTGGACTTTTCCGTATTCCCCAGCCTGCTGTTGATGGTGACCCTTTTCCGTCTGGCGCTGAATGTTGCCACGACCCGGTTGATCCTCGGCAAAGGCTACGCCGGCGAGATTATCCAGGGCTTTGGCACCTTTGTGGTGGCGGGCAACTATGTGGTGGGTTTTATCATCTTCATTATCCTGGTGATTATCAACTTCATGGTGATCACCAAGGGCGCCACCCGGATTGCCGAAGTGACGGCCCGTTTCACCCTGGACGCCATGCCCGGCAAGCAGATGGCAATCGATGCCGACCTCAGCTCGGGCATTCTCGATGAGCAGGAGGCCCGTCAGCGGCGCGCCCAGGTCGCTGCGGAGGCGGACTTTTACGGCGCTATGGACGGCGCCAGTAAATTTGTTCGAGGTGACGCCATCGCCAGTCTGCTCATTACCGGTATCAACATTGTGGGCGGTCTCATCATCGGTACTTTGCAGCTGGGTATGCCATTGGCGGATGCCGCCAGGAAATACACTCTCCTGACGGTGGGTGACGGTCTGGTCGCCCAAATCCCGGCCCTCATCATTTCCACCGCCGCCGGTCTCATCGTTACCCGATCTATGGCGGAAGTCGATCTGGGAAGAGAGGTTGTCAATCAGGTTTCCGATCAACCCAGGGCGCTCTATATTGCCAGTGGCGCTCTCATGTTGGTGGGGATCATTCCGGCCATGCCCTTTATCCCCTTCTTTGGTCTGGCCGCCTTGCTGTCCGTCGGCGGGTACCTCAAGTCCCGGTCCAAGGAGCTTGAAGCACAAAAACTGGAGGAGGCCGAGGAAGCGCGGGTGGAGGTGCCTGAAGAAAAAATTGAATCCTTTCTACATCCTGATCCCTTTGAGATTGAGATCGGCTATGGGCTGATCAGTCTGGTGGACGTTAACCAGGGGGGCGACTTGTTGGGGCGAATCACCTCGATCCGTAAGAGTATTGCCCTGGAGTTGGGCGTCATGATCCCGCCCATTCGCCTCCGGGACAATATCAACCTGAAAGCCAACGAATACATCTTCAAGGTCTACGGAATTGTTGTGGCCCGAGGAGAAGTGATGGTAGGTTATCACCTGGTCCTGAATCCTGACCCGGGGATCGGTTTAATCGGTATCGATACGGTAGAACCGACTTTTAACCTGCCTGCTCTGTGGGTTTCCGAGGAGCAGAAAGTCAAGGCCGAGGCGGCCGGTTATACGGTTGTTGATCCGCCGGTGGTTGTGGCCACACACCTCATGGAGATTCTCAAGGCCAACGCCTATAAGCTGCTCGACAGACAGGAAGTACGGAAGATGCTGGATGATCTGAAGGAGGAAAAGAGTGCCGTGGTGGAGGGACTCGTGCCCGAATTGTTGTCTTTGGGCGTGGTTCAACAAGTTATCCGGAACCTGCTGCGCGAAGGGATTCCCATACGTAATCTGGTCACGATCCTGGAGACCCTGGCCGATTATGCTCCGACCGTCAAGGATGCTGATACACTTACCGAACACGTGCGGACCGGATTAGCCGACACGATCACCGACATGTTCAGGCAGGCAGAGCAGGCCATTTCAGTGGTCACGCTGGATCCCCGCCTGGAGGACCATATTCTCCAGGCCACCCGGAAAGGGGAAACCTACGTGGGCAATTTAGGTCTGACGCCTCAGCAGGTGAAGAGTGTCCTGACATCCACCAGTGAGTTGGTGGAGAAAATCGTACGTGAAGGGGGGCGGCCGGCCATGCTGGTATCACCATCCATCCGGAGCAGCGTCCGGTCATTCATCGCGACGGTTCTACCCAATGTAGCGGTTCTTTCATTCAGTGAGTTGTTACCGATTGTGGAACTGAAATCAGTGGGAACAGTGGGGTATCCTGATGCTGACTAAAACTTACTCTGGCAGCAGCGAACGCGAAGTAATAACTCTGGCCAAGGAAGAACTCGGTAATGAAATTATGATTGTGGATATGCGCCGTATTCAGCGGGATGCTTCCAAAAGCGACACCGCCCGTCAGGTCATACTCACTGTGGCACTAGAATCTGAGCAAAAGGGACTTTCAAACCTGCGGCCGCCGGGGCCTCACAACCAGCCAGGTCCGATCCTTTCTCAGATGAACAGGTCGCGTCTTGGGCCTGCCCGGAACTCACTGGACGAAACCGAGGTGGCGGAGCTCTTTCTTCTTCGGAAACAATTGCGCAGTATGAAGGCGCGCCTCCGGGCGTCCAGGAGCATTCCCTTCCAGGTACCGTTTGATTTTTGCTACGGGCTGTTGGCGGAAGCGGGTGTGCCTGACCATGTGGCTGAAGCTCTTGTCCAGCGCAGTGAAGAGCAGTTGCTGGTCCAGGGTGCACCAAGTCCTAGCCGTATGGCTGCCCTGGAGGAACTTCAGCGGCAGATTGCTGACCTTTTTCTCACCCCTGCCCCTGGGAAATGGCCCGGCCATCATGAGGTGGTAGTTTTTGTAGGACCTTCCGGCGCGGGCAAAACCTCCTTGATCGCCAAGTTGGCCTCACACAAGGCGATTTATCGGGATCGGCGCGTCGGGATAATCTCCACCGACATTTATCGGGCGGGGGCCAATGCCGGACTCAAAACCATGGGTAAGATTCTCTCAGTCCCCATTATTGAAGTTAGGCAGCTTAGCGATATTCCCCGGGCGAAAAAGAACCTGGCTGACTATGACGTTCTTCTGGTGGATACCCCTGGACGAAGTCCCCTCTCCAAAGGCTGCCTACCGGAGCTGCAGACGCAACTGGCCTTACTCGAACCCACCGAAACTCTGCTGGTCCTTAGCGCCAACATGGGTATTGAAGAGTTATGGCTCTATACGGGGCTATACCGTGGGCTTAAGCCGACAGGCCTGGTAGTGACAAAGTTGGATGAGACGAACAAGCCGGGCAAGATTCTCGGCTTGGTTGATGATGCGAAACTACCCCTTAAGTACGTCACCACGGGTCAAGCGGTGCCGCAAAGTCTGATGGTGGATGTCGCCCAGGCGGTGATCAAGCGGCTGCCTCTTGCCACCGGGGAGGCCCGAGGATGACCCATCCAATCCAGGGTTTGGGGACCATGGCGAAGGGCAAACGACGTCAGGTGGCCCGCAGTAAAACTCTTCCGGAGATTATTACCATCACCAGTGGGAAGGGGGGCGTGGGCAAGACGAACATTGCTGTGAACCTGGGGATATTGCTGAGACAGCGCAAGCAACGGGTTTTGATCATGGATGCCGACCTCCATTTGGGGAAACTGGACGTGATCCTTGGGATTACGCCCCGCTATACCTTGGCCGAACTCATCGATGGCAGTCGCAGCATGGAAGAAATTATTCTTCATCACCCCTCCGGAATCGATATTTTGCCTGCAACGTCCGGTGAATTGACACTGTTGGAGGCCGATACTCACATGCTTAAGATTTTGGCTGAATCTTTTTCTTCTATTCAGGCGCAATATGATTACCTTTTCGTGGATACTGGGGCCGGTGTATCCCCAACAGTTCTTACTATGGCTTTGGGCGCTGATAAAGTAATTTTAATCATTACGCCTGAACCGGCTTCTATTTCCGATGTCTATGCGATGGTCAAAGTCATCCATAGCAAATCCCCGGAATTGCCCCTGATTCTGATGCCGAACCGGGTGAGGTCAATGGAAGATGGTTTGGAGCTGCACAAGAAATTTAATCTGGTGACCCAAAAATTTTTAAAGACCACAGTTCATTATGGAGGTTCCGTCGTCGAAGACACGGCGGTGGGCCAGGCTGTCAGTCGGCAACGGCCCTTTGTGATCGAATATCCCCGGAGCCAGGCGGCCAACAATCTCCAACTTGTTTGCCACCGGCTGTTGAAACTTCCCCCGCGGGAATTTGAACATCGGTCAAATATTTTCAGCCGGCTCCGCATTAATCGAAAAATAGTGGGTTCCCTATTAACATGATATCGGCGGTTTATCAACTTTCCTTGGTGATTTCAATGGCGGTCCTGGCGGTATTGCTTCTGAGGGGCTATACGCTGTTCAGCGCCCTCACTCGTAGCGCCGTGGTGTTGGTTGCCGTGTTATTTCTGCTAATTATTGCGGGTAATATTCTGCGATGGAGTCTTCATGCAAGGCAGATGACATCGGAGAATATGCAACAGACCGCGGAACCGGTAGAGGAAAATGAGACCAGCGACAATGACAGTGAAAGTTAAAGAATCTGCAGGCGAGGCACTGCTCCGGGAGTACTATATTTCGAAAGACCCCCTCATCAAGGAGCGGGCAGTCATGGAGTTTCTCCCCCTGGTGTATTATGTCGTAAACCGGGTGACATTACCGGTTACCGATGCCATCACTCGGGAAGATTTAGAGCAGAGTGCCATCCAGGGACTCCTGGAAGCAATCGATCGCTTTGATGCGGAACGACAGGTTAAATTCAAAACCTTTGCCTATAAGCGTATTTACGGCGCCGTCATTGACGCCGTCCGCCAGGTGCGGGTTTTGAGCAGAACGAAGCTAGAGCGGCTGATGATGGTCCAGAGGATAACCGAGCGACTGACGCAGGAATTGCACCGGGAGCCCACAGCCGATGAGGTCTGCGAGGCAGCGCATATTACCCTGAGTGAGCACGACAGTTTGATGGTCGCCGGTCAACTCAGTTATGCCACCTTCTCCCTCGATGATCCTATTTCGTTGGAGCGTGATGTTTCGGCTAGGCAGATTGATCTCCTCGCCGATGTGGAATCCGAAGATCCGGAGAGCACCTATATGATTGATAATCTCAAGTCACATTTAGTCAAGTTACTCAAAGAGTTACCCGAGCGGGAACGGCTGATATTGGCCCTCTATTACTATGAAGATCTTACCTTGATGGAAATCGGGCAGGTTCTGAATGTATCCGAATCACGGGTGTCTCAGATTATGAGCAAGTCCCTGGACGAGTTGCGGAGTAAGATAAAATGATCGATATCATCGATCCTAACCTGCATGCACCGCCGCCCCCGCCAGCGGCCGAAGTCCAGCCGGTAGAGCCCATTAAAACAGAAGCGGTGAAAGTCCAGGAGGAGCGCTTGGAGGATCGGAAATCCCAGGAGGAAGATCTCCGAAAAAAAAGGGATCAGGCCCGCAAGGATAGGGTAGAGCTCTCCAGCCTGCCCAAAGCAGAACAACCGGATTCGGACGGAGGGACGGGTGCAACCGGGATGGATGAGGGGAACCAGGATGAACACAAGATTGATCTCCTCATCTAGCTGGCTGGTTCTATTCCTGGGGACTTGTCTGGCAGGCTCCAGCCTTTTTGGGGCGGAGAACCGCTACATCGCCTTCTTTTCGGCAGAACAGGAGCACTACCGGCGCATCATCATCGACGGCGTGGGCCAGCGTCGCGTCCAGGTAGGATTGGACAGTCTCGGTGCAGTGGAAGTGAAAATTTGGGACGTCAACATCGACTCGTACGTGGGGCGACGAGAATACGAACGCGGTTATCTGGTCCCCGTGAAAATCAGAGTAGACTTTCCCAGGAAAAATTTGATGTCGATCAAGATCACCGGCAGTCGCTTCGTGGATATCGTCAGGTACCAAGTGGTGGGCTCGGATCTTTATATTGTCGATCTTTACACACAGCCGTTGCCGCAGGAGAGTTTTTTCAGGGAGCAGACGATCTCCGCTCTCTGGCCCACCGAACCGTTCGAGCCCGATATTATCCCCATGGGAGAGCCAACTGGACCGGCTGATGCGATCATCGCATATCGGTTGTGGGTTCCACAGAAGTTGGCCAGAAGAATTTCCCCTTACAGTAGTGCTATCCGTCGTGCAGTGGTCTGGGCGGGTTCTATATCGGGGGTGTTGTTCATCACCGGTTTGCCGCTGATTTGGCTCACCCAGCGACGCAAAGCCATCCGTGCCAGGACCAACGCTCCACCGGTGCCTGCATCCAGCGGCGCCAATCAACCGGTAGGACTCGAGGGCCGGGCGCAAGATTGGCTCATCCAACGATACAAATCCATCCGCGACAGAGCCAAAGGTCAGGTGGTATCTCCATCCGGCGGTGCCTATCAACCGGTAAGACCCGAGGATCGGGCGCAATATCTGATGGAGCAGGACAGCACTCTGAGCTACGACGAGGCAACGTTACTGGCCGATTTGGAACGGACTAACTCACCGGCGGGCATGGACAGGTAATCATGTCGGGGATCCCCATGACGGTCGGAATATGATCGGCCTCGAATTTCTACAGAAGGTTGGGGGTATTCTACAGCAAACCCTCTCCAGTGAAGAGATCTACACCACTATTTTCGATATCCTTGATGGGGTAATTGAGTACGATTCGGCGACCTTGTTTATTTGTGATCCTGAGTCGGGAGTATTAAAGGAGGCTGAAACCCGTGGCCCTAAGATCGTTGATCTGGCATCAAGTGTCGCTTTTGACCACGGGGCGGGACTCAGCGGCTGGGTAGCTTCACGGCAGGCACCCGTCATCCTTTCCACGGTGAGCGAGAGTAACAACGCTCGCAGCTTCCGGTCCATGGTAGCGGTTCCCCTGTGGTTGGGTGACAAGTTGTGCGGCGTGCTTAACCTGGGGCACAAGCAGGCCGGATTCTATTCTCAGGAGAATCAGGCTGAATTTGAGGAGCTAGGGCTTCACCTGTCCCTCATTGTGGAGCGATTGCGACTGCGTTCCGAACTGCATGAAAAGAATCTCCTTCTCGAAAACCTTCTAAAAGAGTTGCGCGAAACACAAAGTGAACTGGTGGAGAAAGAGCGCATGGCAGCCATCGGCGAAGTGGTGGTTAAACTCAAACATGAGATTAACAACCCCTTGTCCATTATTATCAGTTTCACGGACCTGCTGGCCATGCGGTGCGAGAAAGACAATCCCGAAATGCTCGAATCTCTCGAGAAAATGAAGACGGCGGCCTATCGCATCAGCAAGGTCACCAAGGCCCTGGAACAGCTGGCAACCAGCGAATCCGAGGAATATATGGAAGGGGTGAAAATGCTCAAAATCGACTAGCCATTATCTACCTTGGAGGGAATTTATTACCATCCCCCCTTTTTCTTCTTCTCCGTACGTCTCTAGTCCCCATCTTAGCCGGTGCCCTCATAAAAGTTACATCCTCGACGATAAATTATGTCCTCATTGATCAATACAATGCCTGCTCGGGGTGCTTTGGCACGGCATTTGAACCATCTATGATCAGTAAGTAAATAGTAGTAGGAGTACCATGGATTTCGATCTTTCACGCGTGGCCAGAAACATGACCAGAAATATGTTCGGTACCGATATCGTCGCCAATAACCTGGCGAATATCAGTACCACGGGATTCAAGCGCGATTCCTCCTTTACCGACTGGTTTATCGAGGCCGTGAATGTTGGGGGTGCCCAGCGCTACACGGATTATTCCCAGGGAGAGTTGCGTAAAACCGACAACCCCTATGACCTAGCCCTGGCCTCCCAGGGGTTTTTCCTGGTCAACACCAGCTCTGGCCCGGCTTTTACGAGGAATGGTCACTTCACTGTCAATGATGAGGGCTTCATCCTCACGGGTCAGGGGTACCGGTTGATGGGCGATCAGGGTCCCGTTTCGATTTTGAATGCCACCGGGACTCCCGGAAAATTGCGGATCACACGCGACGGCGAGATCTTCGTGGACGAGATCCTTCTGGACCGCCTCACCATCGTCAATATTCCCAATCTTAGTTCCCTGGAGAAGATTGGTGCAAACATGTTTCGCGTCGCTGACAATGATCTGGTGACCCAACTTGAACCGGAACAGATTGAAGTGCGTCAAGGAATGCTGGAAGGTTCCAACGTACAACCCATTGTGGAGATGGTGGCCCTCATCGAAATGCAACGAAACTTTGAATCCACCCAACGGGTGGCACGGGCCATGGATCATATTATGGGCCGGGCGACTCAACTTGGTGATTACCGTTAAGGAGCGATTATGATCCGATCATTACGAACGGCAGCATTGGGGATGGGAGCCCAGCAACTCCAGCTGGACGTCATCGCCAACAATCTCGCCAACGTCAACACCACGGGCTTCAAGCGCAGCAGTGTTGAATTTCAGGACATCCTGTATGAAACTATTGTCACCGGCGCCGGTGAAGGTGGGCCGGGTCAGGAGAAGCCCGCGGAGATACAGATTGGTCATGGTAATCGAGCCGTATCAACTTTTCGAAGTTTCGCTCAGGGAGCCATCGCCGAGACTGGTAATTCCCTCGATCTCGCCATCGATGGTGATGGGTTCTTCCAGCTGTTGAGGGTCGATGGTACGTTTGCCTATACCCGGGACGGTTCCTTCCGGATCAGTAGTGATGGCTTTATCGTCACGTCTTCCGGTCTGAGACTGTCCTCTGAAATCAGTCTTCCACCGGATACGGACTCCATTCGCATTAGCGAGGACGGAACGATCGCTGTCGTCCTGTCCGGTGAGACCACACCGGTGGAACTGGGTCAATTCGAGATGGCAAAATTTATTAATCCCGCCGGTCTGATTGCCGTAGGCGGCAACCTGTACGAAGAATCGTCCGCGTCAGGTCCGCCCATTATAGGCTTTGCTTCCGATGAGGAATTCGGGTCCGTGCTTCAGGGCTTCCTGGAAAAATCTAACGTGGACGTTGTGCAGGAAATGATCAATATGATCGTGGCTCAGCGGGCTTATGAAATAAATTCCAAGGCGGTCAAGGCAGCTGATGAAATGCTGGCTGTTGCCAACAACCTCAGGCGATAATGTACAGGCGAACCATCCATCCAGTCCTTAGGACCGGGACGAGGTATGCCGCCCTATGGGTAGGAGTGTTTGTCTTTCTCGCCGTCAAGTTGTCGGCCGTTAGTCATCCAGAGAATTCGCTAAAGGCCCGTCTTGAGCAGGCCGTGCGTAGCCAGGTGATGCGAGGGTTCAAGCAGGCGAACATGGCAGGGGAGCTGGTGGCGATTCACCTGCCGCCCAATATCAAAGGCCTTGATCCGCGCTCAGCTATCGAGGCGTTGCGGACCTTCGTGCCGAAAAAAGCTGCTGGTCGGTCTGTCGTGGCCATGTCCGTCACGCCAGAGGGAGGCCAGCCGGTCAAGATAAATATTACCATCGAGACGGTGGCCGTAGTGAGAGGCTGGACAACTAACCTACCCCTCAAACGGGGCAGCCGACTCAGGCTGGAGCAATTCGAGCGGAAGACCATCCGCGTTACCCGACGGGAGCAGGACTATTATATCTCGGAATCCCTCCCGGATGGGTACCAGTTGAGTACCAGTCTTTCACCGGGACGGCTGCTCCAATTTCATCACCTGGAATTGGTCCCGGACGTCCAGCGAGGGGAGCAGGTGATGATCTATTTTCGCCGGAAACACATCACACTGGTGAGTCCGGGAAAGGTGCGCAGGTCGGGACACATTGGTGATATCATTCCCGTGGTGGCTACCGTCACGGGTAAACGTCTGTACGGTCGCCTGGAATCGCCGGGGATCGTAGTGGTGGAGTGAATGATGACCAACCATAACAACTCTCGTATGCATTGGCTCCTGCCGGTCCTGGTCCTGCTGACTACTGGCGTCGGCCTCCATGGGCAGGAGATACCCCCTTCGCTCTATTCGGATCGCAAGGCTCGCGTTGTGGGTGACATGGTCACAATCCTGGTCACGGAAATGGCCAATGCCAAACGGGAGTCCCAGTCACAGCGCAACGATAACAACACTGTAAGCGCAAGCGGAGCTGTGGATGGTAACCTGCTGCAGTTCCTGCCGATTTGGGGTCTGAAGTCGAGTCTGAAGACCGAGGCCCAGATGCGGGAAGGAACGACCCAGAAAGATCAGCTCACTGGACGGATAGCCGCCGTGATTACCGACATTACAGATAATGGGCAGTTCAGGGTATCGGGATCGAAAGTGATCAACATCAACGGAGAGCGCAATCTCATGACGGTTAAGGGGATTATCCGGCCCAGGGACATCCGGTCGGACAATACGGTTTTTTCCTATAACATCGCCAACGCCAAGATCTACTACAGCCAGGCGGGCCTATCCGGCAAATTGATCAAACGTGGTTCCCTTCCACGACTGGCCAATATCGTTATGGGCGGTGCCGGTCTGCTCATCATCGGCTATGTCGGCGGTTTGAGCGCCCTCGCGATTATCAGGAGTTTTAGAATCTAATGAGACGAATTCTCGTTTACCTGTCGGTATTACTTTTAGGTTTAGGCGCTGGCCCGTTGACGGCCCAAGGACTCAGCCGCATCAAGGATATTACCTCCTACCGCAACGTGCGGCGGGTGCCCCTGGTGGGGTACGGCCTGGTGGTGGGCCTCAACGGAACGGGGGATCGGGCCATTGGCAACCGGGGGACGGTATTTACTGTCCAGAGCATTGCCAATATGCTCGAGGAATTCGGCATCACAATCAACAGTGATCATCTACGTACCCGGAACGTGGCCGCCGTTATGGTTACGGCCTCATCGCCACCTTACGGAAAGCCTGGCACAATCTTCGATGTGAACGTTGCCTCCCTGGGTGATGCCAGCAGCTTGGAAAACGGTGTGCTGCTGATGACGCCACTGCAGGATCCCCGCCACGGCTATTACGGGATTGCGCAGGGACCCGTCTCGGTGGGCGGATTCAATGTCACCACTCTGGGCGGTGAACGACTGCGCCAAAATTATGCGCTGGTGGGGCGGGTGCCCAACGGGGCTGTGCTTGAAAGAACTATCCAGGGTGTGGCCCTGCAACCCGATCAGCCGGTGAGCTTACTGCTCAAGGAACCAAATTATACGACGGCTACCCGGATCGCGGAGGTTATCAACACGCAATATCCTGCGCCCCAACCCCTCGCCCAAACCATGGATGCCGGCTTAGTAGAGATTACCTATCCGCCAGGCCTTACCGAACTGTGGGAACTGGCGCAATTTGTGGCCAGTATCGAGGTCCTCGAAGTCGTCAAGGACGTGGAGGCCCGAGTGGTCATCAACGAGCGTACCGGCACGGTAGTGGCCGGGGGCCGGGTCACTATTGGTGAAGTGCTCGTCTCCCATGGCTCGCTTCAGATTCATACTACTACGGCGCCCTATGTGGTTCAACCCTCGGCCTTTAGCCTGGGTCAGACGATTACGGTTCCCGTCACGCGGACCACGGTGACCGAGCAGGCAGGGGAGGCGGCGGTTCTTTCGGCCGCCACGGTTGCCGAGCTGGCGGCGGCGTTGAATGACATGGGCCTCAAGCCGAGGGACATCATCGCCGTTTTCCAGGCTATAAAGGAAGCGGGCGCATTGAATGCAAAACTTATCATTATGTAGCAGATACGATGAAATTACCATCTATTCAAAAGCCCGCGATCTTGATCCAGCGGACGGGCCCATCGGCCTTGGTTCCCAAGCCGGTTGGAGAAAAGGACAACAAAGCACTATGGAAGGCAGCCCAGAACTTCGAGTCGCTGTTCATGGGGCAACTGATCAAGACCATGCGAAAGACGCTACCCGAAGGCTCTCTCGCGGGCGAGGGGCTATCGGAACTCATGTTTGACCAGGTGATGGGATCGGCCTTGAGCAAGGGAGGCGGGATCGGCCTGGCCGAGTTGCTCTACCGGGATTTACATTCTAAAGTTATCGGGGGTTCCTCCGAGAAAGGGAATGTAGCCTCTTTGCAGAACCGTATCATGCCTCAAGACAGAGAGGAAAATGATGTCGAATCGTCCAGCCGCTGATCGCCTGATCACAAAACTTATCACTGTCCTTTCCGAAGAAATGCAGATGTACAATGAGCTGCTCCTGGTGCTCCGAAAAAAGCAATCGAGTATTATCGAGGGAAAAATCGAGGAGCTCAATCAGGCTATTCAGAAGGAACAGGCTATTTTAAGGCGGTCCGAGACCCTTGCCAAAACCAGGGAAGCGTCCTTCATGCAAGTCGGTGAGGCTCTGGAGCAGGAAGAGGAAATCCGGACCATAGGCCAGCTGATTGAGCTTGTGGAGTCCACCTATGCCGAGCGACTGTCCGATATACATGGCAGTCTCCAGCGCATCCTTCAGGAAGTGACGTTGGTCAATGAGGAGAATCGTTACCTTTTAAACTTTTCCATCAAATTTGTTAGGGAAGCTGCCCGGGAACTCGTCAAGTCTTCGGAGCTGTTTCCCGTTTACTCAGCAACGGGCAGAGAACAGGAAATACCCATACCCAACCGTCTGATTGAAGGGAAAATCTAATGGCTGGCCTGGCCAACCTGTTGGAAATGGGCAAGCAGGGGATGTTGTATGCCCAGGCGAGTATTCAGACGACGGGTAAGAATATTGCCAATGTCAATACGGTGGGTTACAGCCGTCAGCGTCTGGACATCAACCCCCTTTTACCGGAGATATTTTCCGGTTTTAGTTTAGGCAGCGCGATCAATGGTGATACGCTCCGGCGCATCCGCGAGGACTTCAACGATCGCCAATTTTGGGGGCAGAACTCCCTAATGGCTCAATATACCTCCGAGGAGACCTTGTTGCGACAGCTGGAAGGGATTTTACCGGCCAGTAATGACGCCGGTTTGAGGGCGATGCTTGATGAATTCTGGGTTGCATGGAACAATCTGGCCAATGATCCGGAAGGTACAACGGTCAGGACCGGAGTCAGGGATACGGCTGAAATCTTGACGCAGACCTTTAACCGGATACACCGGGAATATCGCAATCTCCAATCCAACATCGGTAGTGATATAACTAGCGTCATCGTTGATATCAATAACCTGACGAAACAGATCGCCGAACTGAACCGGCTCAATCCAGGTAACAACCCTGATCTTGAGGATCAACGGGATCGGCTGATCGACCGGCTTTCCACCCTGGCCAATATCACGGTGCGTAAAGATGGTGGTAGTGTATCGATCAATATGGGTGGTCTGCTGTTGGTTGCAGGTCGAACTTCCTACAACCTGAATGTGGATGAGACCTTGGATAGCCAGGGCGTCGGACAAATTCAGATCAAACTAGCCGGGAGTGACCAGCAGGTGAATATCACCTCAGGAGAGATGGGCGCCATGTTGAAGGTCTTCAACGAGGATATTCCGAACGCTTTGAATCAAATAGATCTCCTTGCTCTGACCATTATTGAACAGGTGAATGCTGTACACCAAACAGGTTTTAACCTTGACGGCATTACTGGATTGAACTTTTTTGATGATCGCGCCGCCGGGGCGGCCAGTATGAGGGTCGATAGTGCCATCGTAACCGATCCATTTTTCATCGCCAGCAGCGACACCCCGGGGGAGCCTGGCAACAGTGAGATCGCGATGGCCATTTCCTCATTGAGCGATGAAGCACTTATTGGCGATCAGACCATTGGCGAGAATTTTCGCTCCCTGATGAGCACGGTGGGTAACCGCATACGGGGGGCCAACTTCCTGAGGACCAGCCAGGAAAAGGTTGTCGATCACCTGGCCCTGCAGCGACAGTCGGTTTCGGGGGTAAGCATTGAGGAAGAAATGACCCGGCTGGTGAAGTTGGAGCAGGCCTTCGCGGCGGCATCAAGATTGGTGGCTACCGCGGATGAACTGGTCCGGACTCTGTTACAATTGATTTAAGGGAGGTAAACCCAGACCATGCGCGTTACGGACGCTATGATACAAGACCAGATTATCAAGTCACTGGCGAACAGCCAGGAGCGACTGTTCAATGTGCAGAAGCAGATTAGCAGCACCAAGGAAGTTGCCACCTCTTCGGATGACCCGACGAGGTTCGACCGGGCATCCAGGTTTAAAACCCTGGCCGGGAAAAATGCACTGTATCTTAAGAACATTGAAGATGGACTGGGCTGGAACCAAACCGGTACCCAGGCTCTGGATGTCATCTACGAGGCGCTCCAGCAGATTAAAGAGGAAGCCCTGCGCGCCCGGTCCGATACAAATACACTGAACCGGCCCCGGAGTGCCCTGACGGTGGAAGCTCTCCTTGAGGAGATGCTGCTGATGGGCAACGTCAAGTTCATGGGAAAATTTATGTTTGGAGGCACCCTCACCAAGGATACCCCCCCCTTTGCCTTCGATGGTACCACCGTGACGTACAATGGAAATGAGGCGACGATATCACGAAAAGTGGGGGAGGCTACTTTCCTGCCGATTAACACGGTCGGGTCGGAGTTCACCGATGTGTTCGATGCGGCCATCTCCCTCCGCGATGCTGTGTCAGCCAATGATGGTCCGGCCATAGATGTTGCCATCGCTCAGATCGACGCGGCCGCCGATGATCTCTTAAATGCACTTGCCAGGGGTGGGTCTCAGCAACGCAAGCTGGAGCTGACCCGGTCTAATTTGGAGGCGGCAAGGGTCAATCTTCAGTCGTTTATTTCCCAGGCCGAGGATGTAGATTTAACAGATGCTATCCTACGGTTCAATGCCCAGGAGTTGGGCTTACGGGCGGCCCTGGAATCGAGCACTCGCATTATGAACATCAGCATTCTTAATTTTATCCAGTAAGTATGGGTGATTCGTCCCAAGATACATCTGCCGAATCTGAGTGGATTGAAGCCGCTGGTCCAGCGCATTTCCCGGCCGGACTGCCTGGGTTCGAGGATCACAAGCGGTATGTGCTCGTCAGTCGCAATGACATGCGGCCGTTCATCTGGTTGCGATCAATGGACGATCCTGAAGTGGCGTTGCCTCTCATCAGCTGCCTGCTGTTGAAAAAACAGGTCTTGCCCTATATTACTAAGGAGCAATTGAGTCTGGTAGGCAGCCCCTCTCTAGAGGGAATCGCGCCTTATTATGTTCTGCGGGTCGATACCGGGGAGGGCATCATTACCGCTAACACCAAGGCACCGATCATCATCAATTCCAAAACCAAGCAGGGGTACCAGATCTTTATGGACCAAGAAAACTTGCGGGTCGACGAGCCCCTGGTCAATCTGATACCCTCCTCCGAAGATACTTAGATGCTATGCTGGTCTTAACCCGAAAAAATGGTGAGAGCATCCGCGTAGCGGACGGAATCATTTTTACCATCCTGGAGTGTGGCAAGGGCCAGGTAAAGGTCGGTATTTCTGCCCCAGCCCACTTGTCCATTCATCGGGAAGAGGTTTACTTGCGGATACGTGAAGAGAATTTGGCCGCTGCCCAGGCCAGTAGTGCTGTGCAGGCCTTGATGAAAGGTGTACCGAAATCGCTGCTGAAATTAGTCAAGGGGAGCGGTCACAGCGAGGGCGAGAGGGGCGAACCGGGGCAGTAACGGTGCATTCCTAGGACCATGAGGACCGGGGATAGCCGCACACGGCTGTCGGGGAGGTCCTGACCGCCGCCACCAAGCATCTCATGCCGATAAACTATCACACTCCGCAACCTTTCCGGGGGAAAGTTTACCTTCGCCCTACGCGCAATAGATTCATCGTGCAAAATTGACTGGCAACATGACCATCTGCATCACGGGGATGCACCGCTCGGGCACGTCCATGGTGACACGGCTCCTGCAGCTTTGCGGTCTTTATCTGGGGCCAGAAGAGCGGATCATGCCGCCCCATCCAGACAACCCCGCCGGTTATTGGGAAAACCTTGATGTCGTGGAGATCAATGATCTGATCCTGGAGCGGCTGGGCGGGGGTTGGGATTTTCTGCCAACTGAAGTCATGCCGGGGTGGGAACAGCGGTCCGAATTGGATCACCTGCGTGATCGCGCCTTGCAACTAATCGAAAGTTTTGGATTGCAGGAGACCTGGGGTTGGAAAGACCCCCGCTTCTGTTTCACGCTCCCGTTCTGGCTCGCACTGCTGCCGGATATGAAAATCATCGTCTGTGTTCGGCACCCGCTGGATGTAGCCGCTTCCCTGACCCAGCGGAACGGCTCTTCATCAGCTTTTGGCGTCCACTTGTGGCAGGAGCATTACCGCCAGCTCATGGAACGGACTCAATCCGGGCAACGACAGGTTACCCACTACGACGTTTATTTCACCCATCCCCAGGATGAATTGAGGCGGTTGGTGGACGGGTTAGGATGGTCTGTACCCGAGGAGCGCGTCCAGGCCGCGTGTGAGGAAGTTTCCTCGGAATTGCGCCATTATCACCTCTCGACTTCCCCGGTCCCATCGCCAGAAATCCCACCAGCAGTCCGCCAGCTCTACAGCGAGTTGGAAAAGGAAGCCGGGCCAATTTACGGTCGGTCCCGCCCATCCGGCCAGGAACGGCCGGTAGCCAGCTGGAGCTCTGCAAGCTCGACCCGAGGGCCCACCGCCACTGATTGGGCGACGGACCTGCCACAAGAAGCCCATGCCAAATTTGAGGAGGCGCGTAAGCTGATCGAAGATCATCAGGTGGAAGCGTCGATCACGGCCTTTGAGTCGCTCCTCGCCGCTTATCCCGCCCATGCCCATGCCCATAATGATGTGGCTGCAGCCTACGTTCAGGTCGGGCGACACGACCAGGCCCTCCAGCACCTGGAGCGTGCTGTCCAGCTAGATCCTCAGGATGCGGACACGCTGCGTAATTTGGGCCAGGTTTGCGTGGCCCTGGGGCGCCTGGAACTGGGGATTCAGGCCTTTGAAAAAGTGGTGGAATTAGAACCCGCCGATGCGGATACTCTTTTCGCCCTAGGCGCCCTCAACTATCAGTTGGGCCGGCTGGATCAGGCCAGGGAACAAATGTCCCAGACCCTGAAAGCCGACCCGAACCATCCCTCCGCCGAGAAAATGTTGGCGTCTTTAACCGATTTGACGGCGGCCAAGGGGGCTGGGCCACGATCTTAACATGGCCAAACGCAGCACCCCGCAAGTCGATCCGGGCCGCGTGCTAGTCACCATCATCGTCCCGGTAAAGGACCGGGTGGAGCTGACCCGTCAATGCTTCAGAGGCATTCGGGAGACCGTCACCGGCATCTCTTACGAGCTCATCATGGTCGATAACGGGTCCACGGATGGTACCGCCGAGTTCGCCAGAGAGCTGGGCAATGATATCCGGTATATCTATAATGAACACGGGGTGAATTTTTCTGCCTCCAACAACCAGGCGGCGGCGGTAGCCAGGGGCGAATATCTGGTCTTTCTCAACAACGACACCCTGCCTCAGCCTGGATGGTTATCTGCGATGCTGGAAACCCATCAACGGCATCCCGATGTGGGTTCTGTGGGCGCCAAACTCCTCTATCCCGAGACCGATACGATACAACATGCCGGCGTTCTGATCCGCAACTATCCCAACCCGGTCAGTCCTTACCATGTCTATCACCATTTCGCCCAAGACGCGCCAGCAGTGAACACGGAACGAGAATACCCCTGCGTCACGGCGGCTTGTATGCTCATCAGAAAGGAGCTGTTTGACCAGCTCGAAGGTTTTGATGAGGGTTTCATTTTTGGTTATGAAGATGTCGATCTTTGTCTGCGCATATTGGAGCGGCGATTAAAAAATATCTACACCCCCCGGGCCGTCGTTTATCACTATGAGTCACAGAGTCCCGGCAGGCACCGGTACGGTGCGGCGAACATCGAGCGACTGCAGAAAAAATGGGAGGGCAAATTGGAGGGCCTCCTCTCCCGGACCGGTGAGACCCTGGACCATCATGATGTATCCATCATCATGCTCACCTATAACGCGCTGACGTATACGAAATACACCGTACGGTCGCTCATTCATCATACCCAATGTCCGTACGAGGTGATCTTCGTGGACAACGGTTCCACTGATGGCACCAAAGCCTATCTCCAGCGACTGGTGGCAGAGCACCCCAACTTCCGTTTGATTGATAATGCTACCAATTTGGGGTTTTCGGCGGGGAACAATCAAGGCATACGGGCCGCCCGGGGGCAGTATGTCCTCTTGCTGAACAATGATGTTTTGGTGGGTGATGGTTGGCTGGAAAACCTGGTAGCGGCCCTCGAACACGACACGCGAATTGGTATGGTCGGCCCGGTTACCAATTACGTGTCCGGCCGCCAGCGATTGAAAAAGGTGCCCTACCAAGGTGATCAGGAGTTCTATGGCTTCGCCCAGAAAGTCAGGAATGCCAATCGCGGCAAACTTACCCCCCGTCGGCGCATAGCCGGGTTTGCCATGCTCATGCGCAAGGCCCTTTATGACGAACTTGGGGGGCTGGACGAGCGCTTCGGATCAGGGAACTACGAAGATGACGACTTGTGTCTGCGGGTCCGGGGAATGGGCTACGCCATCATGGTGGACGAAGGCACATTCATCCATCACTTCGGCAGTCGCACCTTTGTGGAAAATAAGGTCGATTACGCGGCTTCCCTGAGAAAAAACAAGCATATTTTCCGCGTGAAATGGCCCAAAATTAACCTCGACTGGCTACTGGAGAAGCACGAACCTCTCTCGAAGGAACTCGAGCGAAGATCAAAGTCTGCCCTTGAGTTGATCGACCAGGGGGATGTGGAAAGTGGAAGCATACAATGCGAGGAGATCCTGAACGAAAACCCCCTCATGATGGAGGCCGTGTATGGTTTGGGACGCGTCGCGCAGTTGGCGGGGGAAACTCGCGAAGCTAGGAATCACTATGAGCGGGCCTTAAGCTTGAATCGAGATTGGGCTCCAGCTCAACAGAGCCTGGCTGTCATCGACTTGGCTGAAGGCTTGTTGAATAGCGCCCAGGATCGGCTTGTGGTAATCCTGGAGAAGAATCCGCGGGACCTGGATGCCAGGCGTTTGCTGGGACAAGTCTTGATTGAGCAGGAGCGGTTTGAGGACGGGATTGGTACCCTTATGGGAATTTTGAGAGATGAACCCGACGATTGGTCAACGCACTTTGTTCTGGCCACGCTCTATGCCGAGATCGATGAGGCTGAACAGGTAACACACCATCTTGAGGCCGTCCTAGCCGCCAATCCCAGCCATACCCAGGCCCGTGCGCTCTTGCAGCAGTTAGGGAGTAACCAGTAGATCAACAATCCGGGTATTGAATTTAGCCCGCAGGCATAGTATATGGTTTACAAGGGGGGCTTGATTCCATGAGTTTCATCAAGGAGCAGCTGAAGCGGCAATTCCACGCTGGTGAGGTGATCTTCAAGGATGGCGCCACCGGCCAATCCATGTATATCCTCTTGGAAGGCCAGGTAGAGATTTCCAAGATACTCGGAGCTCACAAAACGGTCCTGGCCAATATCACTCCCGGCTCCATCTTCGGCGAAATGGCCATCATCGACCGGCAAAACCGGTCGGCGACTGCCAAGGCGTTGACCGATAGTGTGGCTCTGGAAATCAGCCGTGATCTGTTCCATCGCCGCCTGGAAGAGGTGCCCAAGTGGATGCAGAGCTTCTTCACGATCATGTCCGGCCGCTTAAGAGAGGCCACCCGCAATCAAAGCATCCTGTTGAGTCAGGGCGCCGGCCGCCAGGTAGTCAATCTGCTGGCCCTGTTGGGCAAGCAGGAAGAACCGGACACCATAGATCAAATTATCATCCCGTGGAACAAGGCCGAGGCCACGATTGCTTTCCTGCTGGCCTTTAATCAAGAACGGGTCAATGACATTCTGAACGCTCTGGTCTCATCCAAGATTGCCAAAAGCGATCGCCGGGAAAATATCGGCCGGGTATTCATACTCGAGTTCCCCGATAAGTTTTACCAATTCGCCGATTATTGCCGCGAGCGTTATCTGCTTGATGGGGGGCATTCCAAGGAGATGTCGGAGCAGTTCAGGTTCTCCAGCCAGCAAGAGATGGAACTGCTCCAAGTGATTGAGGATATGAAGAAGGAACAGGGGGCCATGGACGACTATTCGGTGGCGGCCGTAGCCAAACGCCTCAAGCAAAAATTTGGTCATCCATTCAAGACCTATCAGCCTATCATCGATGATTACGTGCAGGCTGGTGTGTTGGAGACCTTTCATCCGGAAGGAAGCGAACCGGCCTTTCGGATTAACGACAAGGAACTATTCGATAAAAAACTGGACAAATGGCAACGGCTGGAGGAAATGATGAGAATCGAGAAAAAGATAATGGCGTGAGCAACCCTCTGGAGCCGATATCAGAGGACATTACTCTTTGTCTGGTAGTACACGATCGATTTGGAAATCTGGCGAATGTCTTGCATTCTATGAACCGACTCACGACCAACATCGTGGTCGTGGATGCGGGCCGCACCGGTGGGCAAGCTGTCCGGCATCTATCCTCGGAGTACGATGCACAGTATTACCAGGTGCCGGATGATCCCGATGAAAGCGTCTTGCTTAACACGGCTCTGACGAAAGTGTCAACTCCTTGGGCCCTATTCCTGAACCAGCAGGAGGTGCTCCACGCAGAAGAGCCACAACTGCTGCTCGGCCGCCTTCAGGACACATCCGCTATTGCCTTTGATTTCCCCATCATCAGGTTTAACGAACCCAGCAACCACCACTTCGAAACGCGCCTTATCCGCACAGATCGAGGTTTCTATTGGTCCAATGTAATTTTCCCGACCCTTAAGATCAGTTCAGACCAGGCCAATGAGGGAAACCAACTGAAGTGGTCGGTAAATTATATGACCGGGGTGGCCATTGTCAGCCTGGGGGATCCCGAGCTGGAGGAGTGGGAACTCCGCGATGCCTTGGCCCGCATTGAGCGGGAACTGGACCATGATCCAGAATCGGTTCAGTTCTGGTATCATCTTGCCGAGACCGCAACCAGGTTAAAGGAGTGGGACCGGGCTCATTCGGCTGTGGAGGCGGGGCTGAGTGTACTGAGTCATAAGCCAAGCACTTCTGGTTACGAGCCTTTTGGCGTGAATGGATTAATGGCCATGTATTGCGAAGCCCTTTTGATCGGCAACTACTATCCTGAGAAAACGGTTAATTCCTTATTGACCATCCATAACCACATGGAAGCGGATGGGCGTTTCTCTGTGGCCCTTGGACACTTGCTCTTGGCCATCAATCGACAGGATGACGCCATTGCTGCCCAGCACAAGGCCCTGGACACCTTCTTTCACGAACGACAGTACTACATTTCGCTGGAAAAAGGACTGTTTGAGCCGGCCCTCCTGGTATGGAAGATCGCATCCCAACACTCCAATGAACGCCTGTTAAGGAGTGTCATTGAGATTCAAAATAAGCTGAATCGGCGTCAGTACAAGCTGCAAGCCGTCCTGGAATATGTTTACAAACAAAATCAACCTCTCTTTTTCACTATTCAAACAATTCTCCAAGCAAGCTTGAACCGCCCGGAGTAGCCATGGCTCGTGGAAAATTATCGGTCTGTATGATTGTGCGCGATGAAGCGCTCATGTTGGCCGACTGCCTCGCCAGCATCAAGGGGGTGGCCCATCAACTGGTGGTGGTGGATACCGGCTCAACCGACGACACTGTGGCGATCGCCAAGTCCTTTGGGGCTCAGGTGCACCATTTTGAGTGGGTCGATGATTTCGCCGCAGCCCGCAACGAATCGATCCGTCACGCTACCGGTGACTGGATCCTGTGGCTGGATGCCGACGAACGGTTGAGGTCTGATTCTGTGGAACCCCTCCGAAAGTTGCTGACTCCGGCCCACCGGCCCACCATTTACCGGGTTATGATCAGAAATCTTCAGCAGGACCAGCTGAACTTTACCCTTTCCGTGTCCCACCGGCTGATTTCCAATCATGGAGGCATCCGATTCAGCGGCCGAATTCACGAGCAGGTTAGTCCCAGTCTGAAGGCTGTCGGGGGACGTGAGAAGCCCTCTGACATTGTCCTGGATCACCTCGGATATGCCCTAGATAGTGACGAGCTGCTGGCTAAGCGCAAGCGCTACCAGGTCCTGCTGGAATTGATGACCAAGGAGCAACCTGATTCGGCCTATGCCCACTTTACCCTGGGGCAAAACTGTGCTCTGACGGGCGACTATGAGGCCGCCCTGCAGGCCTATCTACGTGCGCTGGAGATTGGCGAGTTCACCGGTATGACGGCCATACCTCTGCTCAATTCCACGGCGGAGGCCTGTTGGGAATTGGGCCGAATCGAAGACGCGGAAAAGTACGCTCGACAGTCCTTGGCCAACACCGAGGGACAATCCGATGCTAATTTCAGACTGTACAAGGTCATGCGATCCCGTGGGGATATCGAGGGACAGATTCAATGCCTCGAAAAGGTGTTGACTGTCACAGTGAAGGTGAAGCGCGGTATCCATGGTGGTTTCCGGCAGGATATCCTTCTCCCCGAACAACACATCTTGTTCAGCCTGGGCGAACTATATTTGTCGGTCGAGAACTTTGGCGGGGCGGAGAAAGTTTTACGAAGGTGCCTGGATTTGGAACCTGGCAGTCGGGAGACGCGCGAACGGTTGGCCTCGGCTCTGGCTCAACTTGGCCGGTGGGAGGATTTGCTGGTCATCCTGAATGAATTACCTCGGCCACTTCCCGACCAGTTTCGGGAGCTGGGAGGGGTTGCGCTGATTAAGCTTCGACGATTCGAAGAAGCGATCGTTTATTATGGGGTCTGGCTGAAGGATCATCCCGCTCATGAGGGGATTCGCAGGCGACTGGCTGGTCTGCATGCCAAAATTGGGAATGTAGCCGCAGCCGAGCGTCTGTTACGGGAGGCTCCCCGCTCATGAAACATCGGGAGTGGAGACGGGGCCGGTAATGAGTCAAATCGACTGGTCGGTGAGTAGGGCAATGACTTTTTGCGGATCGCTGGCTGTCAGAACCTCATTGGGCTGACTGTCCAATAATCCGCCATACTCCTCCAGGATGGGCTCTTCGTCATCCACGATGAAGGACTTTGGTTTCGTTCAGGTCAGTTCCATAAAGACCGTCTCGCCCGGGTTGGACG
Organism: Fidelibacterota bacterium; assembly: GCA_022563485.1. GTDB lineage: Bacteria > Fidelibacterota > Marinisomatia > SCGC-AAA003-L08 > TS1B11 > JADFNF01. The sequence goes on from JADFNF010000003.1 coordinate 22,860, forward strand.
ACCTCAATGACCTTTAGATTTGTTGGGGCAGGATAAGCTCAACGCAGGTGCCGATTCCGTCCTGGACGTTAATCTGAATCCGCCCTCCATGATCCGAAATAATCTGCCTGACGATATGCAGCCCCATACCGATATTCTTCACTGAATCCTTGGTGGAGATAAAGGGCTCGAAGACCCGATCGCGGATCGCCGCTGGAATCCCGCCTGCTTCGTCCTGCACATAAACGTGGTGAGTGTTATCTCTTGATTTTGCCGATAGGGTTATGAGGCGAGGCGTCCCGGTTGACCGGGTCTGAATCAAATAGGCGTCCCGGGCGTTGGTCAACAGGTTGAGCAACACCTGTGTCATGGCGTTGCGCCGGCACCTGAGCCGAAGATCCTGGGGGATATCCAGCTCCACAGTAATGTCTGCGCTCTTCAAATTCGCGCCGACCATCGAAAGGGTTAAGTCAATGATGTCCGTCAGGGAATAATGCCCGTATTCATCGTCAGAACCGGCATACCCCTCCAAGTTTGTGATGACGGCCGACATTCCGTCCACCTGGCGCATCATCTTGCCCATTATCTGTGAAAGATTGTGAGGGTCTAAGCTGCTGTTATCGTTCTTTATCGTGAGATTATGAAGGATTTGCTTAAAACTTTTTAAAGTCTGATTCATCTCGTGGGTGATAGCGCCTGCCATTTCACCGACTGATCTCAGTTTGCCTGACTTGGTAACGTTCAGCAGCGCGCATTCCCGCTCTTTCTCAAGGAGCTTCCGTCCGGTGATATCTCTGAGCAAAGTGATGATCAGCGACTGCCCGCCGAGTAGCAGCCTGGACGTGGAGATTTCCACCGGGATATCATGTCCTTGCTTATGCCGGCATAGGCCTTCAACCGTTTGCCCCGGCCTGCCATCGTCATTCTGCCAGGCCAGCTGTATGAGCTCTTCCAACTTTTCGGGGAAAATGATGTCGGCACTACATTTTTCCAGCTCCGAGGTAGAATAACCGAGGAGGACTGTAGCCTGTGGATTGACTTGCACGATGTGGGAGGCGGCAGGATCAATGATAATAATGGTGTCATTGACGGTTGTAAAAATAGATTGGAAGTTGGCTTCCCGTTCCCGAAGGCCCTGATCGGCCTTGCGACACTGCTCCACTGAGTTTCGTTGCGAGACGGCGTTGCGGACACTTCTGCCGAGCACATCAGGGGTGAGGGTCAACTTGGGCAGATAATCGGTGGCCCCAGCCTTCAACAGCTCGACGGCAATGCGTTCATCGCCATACCCTGTCATCATGATGATGGGTGTACGATCACCCCTTTCCCGGAGTTGTTTGAGTACCTCCAGGCCGTCGCTGCCCGGGCCCAGGCGATAATCTAGGAACGCGCAATCGAAGGCGATCAGTTTGAGGAGGTCAATCGCCTGCGAGCCGTCGCGGGCCTCCTCGACCTCCACCTGAAGCCCGGAGTTAGCGAGTCCCCTGCTAACGGCCCGTCGATCAACCTCGTCATCATCGACAACCAGAATATGATAGTGATTTTCCTGATCCATCTATGCGACTCTCCCAATTAGATCTGAGGGCGGTGTCTCGTCTGTTGCATGCGGATTCCAAGATCGTTCCAGTCTGGCGATCATCGCGATCAATTGATCGAAGTTCACCGGCTTGGAGAGATAATTGGGCACACTAACAACCAAAGCGGCCGCCCGGACCTCGGTCATGGATTCGGCGATGGTGTAGTCATAGGGCAGACCGTCTTGCTCGGCGAGCCGAATAAAGGCCAGCTGGTCCACCGTATCATCTTCCACAACCAGGACTTTATGCCGGCCGGTGTGAGCCTTCGGAATGTGACGGAGAGATATTCGATAGTTATCCCCCTGGTCTATGATACTTTGGTCACCATTGGGGCGGTCAAGGCCGCAGCTCAATTCTTTTCCATGGCGAAACTGAGGACGCTAGTCGGGCAATTCATTGGGTGACCATTAGGAGTGGAGGTCCCGAACTTTTCCGATGAACCTTTGATGCTCGGCGGCTTGCCCATGTAGCCCGTGATGCTCAGGTTATAGGTGGCGAGCTTGTCGGGTTGCTCCTTCGAGGAGGTGAAGACGACAACCGGAAGATGCTTAAGGACACGGTCTTGCTTGAACGTGCGCAGGAATTCAACCCCATTCATGATCGGCAGGTTCAGATCCAGAATGGTAATTCCGGGTCTCTCGTTGTTGTTGCCCTCCAGGAGTTTGACGGCTTCCTTGCCGTTGGCGACAATATTGATTGATCTCAGGCAACGCACCTCTTTAAACGCCCTTTGAATCGGCATGGCGTCCACTATTTTCAATCACGAGTATTAGACTGAGAGACATCTGACAGGGTCTACCCCCATTTCGCTCGGTGAAGCAACACGACCGAGTGGGTTGACATGGATCGAAACTCCGGGGATTTTGACTAGCGTGGCTATTGGGTCGGTGGCGAATCACCCGATGAGGGAGATGGCCTCCGGCTCGATCTAAAGGTTGCAAACAAGTTGGTTTGCCTGGAGCCATGGCGCTCGCTGCAACGGCGTAACTCACTCATGCACTCACGGCTTTATAACCTACCGATAAGCAGTTCGTCACTTGGCGAGAGGCTGCCTTCCCACTGACGATGCCCTCAGGACAGCCGGCTTGCAGTGGCTTTCCTCACATATGTAATACCGGCTGGCCGTCGAGCAATAGCTATGAAACCCATTGTGTTACTATTGCCTATTCCTAACCTGTCCACATCACACACCATTTCCATTCACCTTGCATCGAGCTAACAGCTCTATGCCTTTCCTGGCTTGTCACATGCCCCTAGCAGTCAGCCGTCAGAGGATTAGGATATATCATATATATTGTATACCATGCCCATCAATGCCATCTGTTTAACTAGATTGTGGGCACAAATACCCTTACATTCCATTGAGTTTATTATCGTTCGTGAAACTCAATTAAATATAAGCAATATTTAAACTAGGGGAATGTAATCCATGACTTCACATAATGTCAATATATTTGTAATTCTGGTATGAGTGAGTTTACATGGCAATTTGGTGATCGCTTCCGCCAAATCCGAAAATCGATTAATCTTAGCCAACAGGAATTTGGTGAGCTGTTGGGCGTGAGCAGACAGACCATCAACGCGTATGAACGGAATCGACAAAGACCTACTTTGGATATGATGGAGAAGGTCTGCCGTCAGCAGGAAGTCTCGCCCCAATGGCTTCTGACCGGACGAGGCAGCTTGAAGGCCGGGATGACTTACTCGGCGACCGAGGAGTCTGGTCCTGCCTTTGCCGTGGCCGAAGAAGGTCTCTATCCGGAACAGCGCGCACTAATAAATTTCATTAGCGAAAATCCCCAACAAGCGAAAAAAATGACCCGGATTCTCCTGGATGGGGGGCTGAAGAGTCTTGCCCCATGACCGGATTCCATGACATTGGCGGTCCATAGAGTACCCTAGCCCCCATCCTGAGCCGCCACTTTGTCCTGGCGCCGCGCCGTTGCAATGACCTATACCGCCGCAAGCCTTTAGCTAGCAACTCAGGAAAATGCCACTGAGGTTGGGAGTATTTTGCCTGGCCGTTAATCTGGCAATCTGTAGCCCCTGCCTTCGGCGAGGGCGACACGCATAATGACGGGGTTCGGGCAGCCGCTTATCCAAGTGGTCGGCTGGGTGTCATCACGTGTTAAATTCCGGTTGCCACCCAAATCGAAGCAAGCATCGCCCAACCTGGACGACGGCGTAAAACGAGCAAACCTGTTTAACTTGGACTTAAATCGCTGACAAATCGAAAATGGAACCTGGGGCATAACAGACGGACGATAGGAACATAGACCCATACCTGTCGGTTCATCATTTACATGGAAAAAATAATCGGAAGGCCCCATCACCGGCTTCGATGCAGCAGCCACTTTTCTGGACTTTGCCGCTGAGCCCGGCGATCATGATCCATTTTGATCCACCCATGACGAGCAATATGGAGGCACGTGCGGCGCATGATGCGCATGAGACGTATGAGACGTATGCGGCGGCGTACCGCGTGCACCTAAACCTGCATCCAGAGCTGGAACACTGCGGTATGGTCTGCCCGTGATTTCCCGGCAGTGCACTATTCAGGGGCCACGGTATCCGCCGCAAGCCTGCCTAGCGTAATCGTGCCTACAGACCCCGGTCGTCGCGCCCAGCTCCACCAACGTGATCCAAGATGAAAAAGATACTGTTTATTCTGCTGTTGGCCCTCCAACCGGTCGGTCTGATCGCTGGAAGCAGCCCCGCGCCGGTCCTGCAAACCAGCCTTCGGGACACTCGACCGCTCGAACCGTATATCCTCATCGGTGAAAGCGGTAAGAGCGTTGAACGGACCGCGAAGGAGCTTATCGGCCGGCTATTTATGCGGAATATCGAGATTGTGGGCAAATACCATCCGGCTGGAGATTCCAACCGCTACGTCATCGTGGTAACCGATCCCAACCTCCTGGCCGTGGCAGGTAGCAGCAAGGAGACTGCCGGTTATCTCGCCGCCATGCGCATCGCCATCACCAGGGTGGGGGAGTTGACCTACGTCTCATGCCAGGAGCCCGAATACTGGGCCCATGCGTACCTTCAGGAGGACTATTCCGCCGTGGCCGGCCAACTGGCCATCTTCCGGCGGAAGCTGTTGAGAGCCATGCCGAAGATGCGAGGGCGTTTCATGCGCCCCTATGGCGGTAGCGCGGCCCGCCCTATGACGCCGGCGAAGCTGCGGACCTTCCACTACCGCCGCCGAACGGAGTCCCTTGAGGATTTGATCACCCTGGCGACATTCGGCTCCTTTGAGGAGGCGGTGGCCGCCATGCAAACAGGCCTGGAAGCTCTCTCAAACCTTGAGGCGGTTTTCGAAGTGGCCGTTCCGGGGAAACAGGTGCGGCTCTACGGCATCTCTCTGGAGGGGGATCGCGGGGAGCAAGAGATTCTAAATCTACTGGAGATCGACCGATTCAGGCATACCGGTGCCCTGCCTTACGAACTCCTCGTGACGGGCAATCAAGTGGTGATGCTCCCAATCCGTTATCGATTGCCGCTCAATTCCCCGAGCATGACCAAAAAAACCTTCCGCAAGCTCAAGACCTATCAAGAGGAAATCACCCGAAAGATGGCGGGCCTGGTGCAGTAGTCGATGGCGGGTTTGCCCCGTTCAGTGTGCAGGCGACATCGGTGCTTGGGAGTCAGGTTCTGGGCAGGCTAGGCGAATTGATCGAGAATGGGTTCATCGGTTTGAGCCTGATTGGTCTGATTGCCCAAGGCATAGCCTGCAGCTGCCGCACTGACTTCCTGAGTTTCCCGGACTCTCTCCTGGGCCAGGTCCGCCCGGGCCTCAAACTCCATTTGAGAGGCTCTGGCGGCTACCGAACGATCCTGTTGGGATGGTTGGCGCGGCGCCAGGGCCGCCCGCCTGATGTTTTGGGCCAGTCGAATCGTGGCTTCGGGATCGTCAGGCACTCCTGAGGTGTCGATCTGTACCTCGCCACCTACGGCGTAGCGCTGACCATCGGGGCCGGTAACGAAACTGAATTGGGCACCGCTCCGGATGAGGATCCCGGCGGCGGCGACATGGGCTCGTTCGTGCTGCCTGACTTCCGCATCGATGAGCTTGAGCTCCTGGATGCGCCTCTTGTCAGCGGGGGTGAGATCATTTATATCGAGAGTCGATCCATCGGCACTGGCCGTTGACGAGCTTTCAAGAGGACGAGACGCGGCCGGTTTAACACTGGTCTCAGGTAACCGACCGCGCTCAGGAGCACCCTTTTCGGGATGCTGTTCGGTGGGGACTTGGCTGGTAGTGGCCGATGAGCGGTCGAAAACAGCCTGCCGACGATGAGTTTCGGCGGCGCTTAAGGTGTCTTCGTCATCGGCCGAGGTAAGATTTTCCTTCGTACGAGCTGCGGACAAACCACGTCCGATTTGGATGAGAGGGACACCTAGCTTACGAGCACCAGCGCTGAGCTCGACGCCGGCGGCCTCCTGATATGTTATAGGCGATGTCCGTACGAAAATGCCGGGTGAGCGGCGCGTTGCGGCCAGGCCCCGGACAGGCTCAGACTCATCGGTTGGCTGCCGGGTAGGCGCCAAGAACGGTCTGGAATCCGGCTGAATGGCCGGAACTATAGACGGGACCAATCCTATAGACGATATTGCCATCGCCCGACTAACAATAACCTTGGGAAGTTTTGTGACATTCCTCAGTCATCTCAAGAACCATTTCCTGTTTGGGGTGGTGCCCTCCTAATAGCCATTATCGGACGAATCGAGCTAATCTTTAATTTTTTTTCAGTATCGACCATATTGCTCGAATATTCATCGCGTGGACGGATAGCAGCAACCCCCTGGCCAAAGGTTATGGTTTTGGCCGGTTACCGTTGTTAAAATTCGGGATGGGTAATCCCACTGGCAGGGAAGCTAATCAATACCGGGGAACGGTGAGGCGGGCCGGGAGCCTGCCATCATCGCCGGTTGTGGGGCTGATGGACCGGGTAGGCCAATGACGACGATTCCTCATATTGGGCAGCAGATGGTTGAGCCACAATTGGAGACGCGTGCACCGGCCGCTGCAGGGGGCTTGGTGGATCAATTTGGCCGGGTGTTCGACTACCTGCGCATCGCCGTTACCGACCGGTGCAACCTCCGGTGCATCTACTGTATGCCGGAGGAAGGTATCGATTTTGCGCGGAACGAACAGCTCCTGTCGCGGGCAGAGATTCTGCGGGTGATCCGCATTGCCGCCCGGCTCGGGGTGCGGAAGATACGCTATACCGGCGGCGAACCGCTCCTGCGCAAAGACATTCTCGAACTGATTCGGGGCGCTTCACAAACGCCCGGTATTGATTCAATCCAGCTCACCACCAATGGTATATTTCTCACCGATCAGGCCGCCGAATTGCGTCAGGCGGGGCTGGACGGGGTCAACATCAGTCTCGATACTCTCGATGCCGCCAAATTCCTGAAAATCACTCGCCGAACGGGTGTGGCTCAGGTCCTGGCGGGAATGCGGGCTGCCCTGGAGACCGGATTTTCATCGGTGAAAATCAATGTAGTGGCCATGCGAGGCTTTAATGATGATGAGCTTGGCGATTTCGTGGCCCTCACCAAGGATGCGCCCATCACCGTCCGTTTTATCGAGCTCATGCCGTTTGACGCCCACCAGATTTGGAAGACCGGCCGCTATTTCGGGTTCGACATGATCCGTAAAGATCTGATGAACCTGTTCCCTGATCTCATCCCCGCTACCGGTTCGGCCACTGAAGGCCTCGTTTTCCAGGCACCGGGCCATGCCGGTAAAGTGGCCCTCATACCGGCCTATACCCGGTCCATCTGTTCCACCTGTAACCGGGTGCGGCTCACGGCGGATGGACAGATCCGCAATTGCCTCTATTCCACGACCGAACACGACTTGCGAGCCGTACTTCGGAACGGCGGCTCCGATGAGGATGTAGCCCAGCTGCTTAAAACTGCCATGTGGCTCAAACTCAAGGATGGCTGGGATGCCCAGAACGAGCATGATCCCGGCGTTACCCATCATGAGCGGGAGAGCATGACCCAGATTGGGGGGTAGGGGAGGGTGCAAAATTCAAAGTGCAAAGTTAATCGGTGGTTTTAGTGACCTTACCTGGCTTTACCAAGGCCTTCTGGTCTCCCTGGCAGTCTCGACCCCATAAGGCTTGAGCCGCGATGAGCCGGGATCAAATCGCTGGCGAATTTTCCCACCTTGACGAAGAGGGCCAGGTGCGCATGGTCGATGTGACTGATAAACCGAGCACGCGTCGCACCGCCCGGGCTCGGGGGCGCATCCGCATGAGCCCGGCCACGGTCCAGGCGATCCTTTCCCGGGAACTCCCCAAGGGCAATGTATTGACCACGGCTAAGCTGGCCGGTATCTCGGCGGCCAAAAAGACCGCCGAGCTGATACCGCTATGCCATCCCCTGAACCTGACCTGGGTGGACATCGACTTTCAACCGGGCGACGGCAACGTTGCCATCGAGGCGGTGGTCAAGGCGACGGAGACCACCGGACTGGAGATGGAGGCCCTCTCGGCCGTCACCGTGGCGGCGTTGACGATCTATGACATGTGCAAAGCGGTGGACACGGACATGGTGATTGAGGACATTCACCTGGTGGAGAAAACCGGTGGTAAGTCGTCGGACCGGGTAGGGTATCGTCCCCGAACGGCGGTGGTGGTGGTGTCCGACTCCACCGCAGCCGGCCAACGGGAGGATGTATCAGGAAAGGTGCTGATTGAGGGCTTCGGTCAGGCCGGATGCCGGGTGGAGCCACTGGTGGTAGTTCCCGATGAGGCCGATCAGATCGGTCGCGCCGTCAGCGCCTTGATCGAGGGCGGGGTCGAACTGCTGGTCACTACGGGCGGTACTGGCCTGGGTCCCCGCGACGTAACTATTTCAACTATTGAGCAACTGTTCGATGAGCGTCTGCCGGGGGTCGAGCAGGCCCTGCACGCCTATGGGCGGACCCAACTGAAGACGGCCATGCTGTCCCGGTTGGCGGTCGGTATGATCGGGGCCAGTCTGGTGGTATGTCTCCCCGGCAGCCGGGGCGCGGCGAAAGACGCGTTACGGGTATTGGTGCCGGGGATATTCCACGCTTTCGAGATCCTGCAGGGGGCTGGCCATCAGGGGTAGCCCGTCGAGCTGACCACGCATTGATGTTCATGGAGCTGCTTCCTGTCCTGTTCCTCTTTGTGGCCCTGCTATACGCATCGGTGGGGCTGGGGGGCGGCTCATCCTACACGGCTCTCATGGCCATTGCCGGTCTGAACTACCAACTCATTCCCACCACTTCCCTGACCCTGAACCTGCTGGTGACCCTGGTCGGCATGGTGTCTTTCTGGCGGGCGGGACATGTCAAATGGTCCCTGATCTGGCCCTTCCTGGTGACCTCCATCCCCCTGGCGTATCTGGGGGGCGCGTTGCATCTGTCCCGGCAGGTCTTCCTTTGGCTCCTGATCATCACCCTGACAGCGGTGGCAGCGCGAATTTATCTGTGGCCCACCCTGGCGGTGTCCGTGGAGCTTTCCTCGCGCAACCGGTTCCGGGTGGCCCTGCTGTTGGGGTCGGTGCTGGGATTCGTGGCCGGCACCGTGGGCATCGGCGGGGGCATATTCCTGGTCCCGATCATGATCCTCCTGGGTTTGGCCTCCGAGAAGGATGCCGCCGGGACAGGCGCTGTCTTTATCTGGGTGAATTCACTGGCGGGCCTGGTCTCCCGGTACCAACGAGGCACCTTCGACATGGACGTCGTCCTGCCCCTGGCCGGCACCGTGATTGTGGGAGGGCTCATCGGCTCACACCTGGGGGCCTTCCGCCTGGCGCCCCGGACGGTGCAGCGGGTTATCGGCGTTGTGGTGCTCATTGCCATCGGTTTTATTGGCCGGAGACTGCTATGATTTCCGTCGGCGAAGCCCACGAGCTGATTCAGGCGGCCCTGCCCGCACCCGCCGTGGAATCGATGGCATTCACCGAAGTGGCAGGGCAAGTCCTGGCTCAGGATATCGTGGCACCCCACCCCCAACCCCGCTTTACCAACTCAGCCATGGACGGGTTCGCGGTGCGCGCCGTGGATGTTCAGGGTGCGAGCAGCGAGGGGCCGGTGGCCCTTACCTGTGTGGATGTGGTGGCGGCTGGTGTAGAGGCCAAGGTCACTATTGGTCCCGGAGAGTGCGCCCAGATCATGACCGGCGCGCCCCTGCCTGCGGGGGCCGATGCCGTGGTGATGGTAGAGCAGACCAGCGGTTACGATCAGGCCTCCGTGGAGGTCTATCACGCCTCTCAGGCGGGTGATAACCTCCGGCGGGCCGGCGAAGAGGTTAAGACGGGCCAGGTTTTGATCACGGCCGGGGTGCGGATCGGCCCGGGGGAGCTGGGGATCATCGCGTCCTGCGGCCTCGAGCAGGTTCAGGTTTATCGCGGTCCGACCGTGGCGCTCTATGGCACCGGAGATGAACTCCGTGAACCAGGAGAGGACCTGCTGCCGGGCCAGATTTACAATTCCAACATCCCGGTCCTGACCCGCATGGTGCAGCTGGCCGGGGGCGAGGTGGCCCTTTCCAGGGTGATCGGTGACAGCAAGGACGCGCTGCGGACCTTTCTGGCCGAGGCCATTGAGACTTGCCAGATGGTGGTCTCAACGGGCGGGGTATCCATGGGGCGGTTCGATTTTGTGCGGGATGTCATGTTGGAACTGGGGGTTGAGGAGCGTTTCTGGAAGGTGGCCCAGAAGCCGGGTAAGCCACTTTTCTTCGGGCAGAGTGGCAGCGTGATGGTCTTTGGCCTGCCGGGGAACCCGGTGTCGGCCCTCATCATTTTTATGGAGTACATCTGGCCGACACTGGAGCAGTTCCAGGGCCTTAGGCCGACAGGTAAGTTGACGGCTATCCTCGCCGAACCATTTCCAGTGGATGGGGGCAAGCACCGCTTCCTCTTTGGACAGGTCTGGCTGGAAGAAGGATGCCTCAGAGCCGCTCCCACCCGGAAACTGGGCTCCCACATGCTCACCTCCGCCCTGGGGGCCAATGCCATCCTCGATGCGCCGCCGGGAACAGGGCCATTACGGGCGGAGGACCCGGTATCGGTTCGTCTGCTGCCGTGGGGCGCCATTCACGCACGCCGGGCGACGCCATGACCGCCACCCATGATATCCGGGTGAAAGTGCTGCTGTTTTCCCATCTCAAATATGCTCTGGGTACCAACGAGCTGCAGGTGGAACTCCCACCGGGCGCCACCGCTGCTGACCTTATGGCCCATATTCGTGAGATGGTGGACGATAGAGTGGCGGGCATTCCCCTGCGGGCCGCAGTGAATCAGGTCTATGTACAGGACGATACCCCCCTTCGCGATGGGGACGAGGTGGTCTTTATCCCGCCGGTACAGGGGGGCTCGTCATGGTAACGACCCGGCTTGTCCCGGGCCCACTGCCCCCCTTTGACCGGCGTCCCCCCGGGGAAGGTACCGGCGCGGAGGTCACCTTCCACGGCCGCGTGCGGGGCGAGGAACAGGGGCGGAAGATAGTGGCCCTCGACTACGAGGCTTATACGGGGATGGCCGAGAAGGAGCTGCGGGCCATCGGAGAGGAGGCGGCAAAGGAATATTCCATCCAGGACCTATTCTG
>JADFNF010000087.1 GCA_022563485.1 Fidelibacterota bacterium
CTCAAGGTAAACCCCCAACTCACCACCCTCCACGACATCCATTATAACCGGCTCTATAAGGCCAAACGGGGCCGCCATGGTTCGGGGAGCGAGAAGCGCGGCGCCGATGGGGAGGGCATCACCATCCCGGTGCCCCCTGGAACGGTCATCAAGGATGCCCGGACCGGCGCGGTTCTGGCGGACATGGTCACGCCGGGTTCGATCTATGGGGCGGCCCTCGGTGGCGCTGGCGGTCGGGGCAATGCTCACTTCAAGACGGCGAGGAACCGTGCGCCCCATAAGGCCACCGACGGCAAACCTGGTGAGGAACGGGAGATCGAACTCGAGCTCAAAATCCTGGCCGATGTGGGTCTGGTGGGCTTTCCCAACGCCGGGAAGAGCACCCTCCTGGCCCGGCTCTCCGCCGCCCATCCCAAGATTGCCGATTACCCCTTCACCACCCTTCAGCCCCATCTGGGGATTGTGAAGTATGGCGATTTCAAGACATTTGTCATGGCCGACATACCGGGGCTTATCGAAGGGGCCAGCCGGGGGAAGGGGCTGGGGATCGAGTTCCTGCGGCATATTGAGCGGACTCGGTTGCTGCTTTACCTGATTGATGCTACTCTCGATGAGCCGGTGGAGGATCAGTACCGGGTGTTGCGCCGCGAGTTGGAGGCACACGCATCAGGTCTGGTGGACCGTGAGGCCATGATCGTGCTGACCAAAATGGATGCGTGGGACGGCGTACCCGATACCTCTGCCCTGGAGCGGGCCGGACACCAACTGGCGTCCATCTCGGCGGTCACCGGCGAGGGTCTGACAGGGCTGATTGCCATGATAGGGCAGGAACTTCAGCGACGGGAGGCGGACAGTCCGGCCTCTGCACCACTATCAATGACCGGGGAAGGGGGCGCGCATGGTTCCTGATCATGTCATACTAACCCTTCACGAGGTACCCGGCCTGGGACCCCGGAAGGTGCGGGCTATCCTTAACACCTATCCGGAGGTCACCAGCTGGACCGACCTTCTGGGGCGGAACCTGGCCCGGGTGGAAGGAATTTCCAGCACGCTCATTGAGCGGCTCAAGTCAGCCGATCGGGATATGGGTCGCCGAATCCTCGATAAAACCCACGATCTCAAGGCGCGCTATATCCACTACTGGCATGACGATTATCCCCCCCTGCTCAAGGAACTCTACGATGCACCGGTGGGGTTGTATGTCCGTGGTGCAGGCAGTATGAAGGGCGATTTTTTGGGCATCGTAGGGACGCGACAACCCACCGCCTATGGCCGGAAGCATGCTCGAACTCTGGCTCACGATGTGATTGCTACCGGGCTGGGCATTGTGAGCGGATTTGCCAGGGGCATTGATTCTATCGCTCATCGAGCGGCCCTGGAGACCGGCGGCCTGACCATCGCTGTGCTGGGGTGCGGGGTGGATGTGATCTACCCGGTCGAAAACCGCAAGCTGTATCAGACCCTACTCGAGCACGGGCTGTCCGTGTCGGAATACCCGCCGGGCACCAAGCCAGATGGTCATCACTTTCCCCGGCGGAACCGGATCATCAGCGGTCTTTCATTGGGCGTTCTGGTGGTGGAGGCCGGGATCGGCAGTGGCGCCCTCATCACCGCCTATCATGCCAATGACAATGGCCGGGTGGTCTACGCCCTACCCGGTCCAGTCGACAGCGCCAAGTCGGCGGGATGCCATGAACTCATCCAGGATGGCGCCAAACTGGTGGGCAGGGTTGAGGACATTTTGGCCGAACTCCCCTCTCCCTATGCCGCCCCGCCGGGCCAGCAGCTGGACCTGCTCAGGGATCTCCCGGGGCCGGAGCGGGACATTCTGGAATACATGGATGGTGATCCGGTAGTGGTGGACCAGATCGCCGAAGACTTGAATCGTGATATCTCGGAGCTGCTGAGCGTGCTCTTGCACCTGGAGATGAAGGGCCTGGTGATCCAGACGGCGGGCAAGCGGTTTTCCCGGGCTTAAGGTGGCAAGGTGATCCCGGCCCTTTTGGCCTGCAGTAGACTGAACGCCCGGACCGATCCCAAAGGGATCCCCTGAAAAGGGGTTTCTCCAGGACAGTCCGGCAAGCCAGCGAAGGAGGCAGCCATGAACATCACTTCATCGGCCTTTACTGAGGGCGGGTCTATCCCGTCCAAGTACACCTGCGACGGTGCGGACGTGTCGCCGCCGCTAGCCTGGGGGGCTATACCCGACAGTGCTAAATCCTTGGTCCTCATCTGCGACGACCCCGACGCCCCAATGGGCACGTGGGTCCATTGGGTGGCCATGAATATCCCGTCCTCCATGACGGGATTTGACGAAGCGGTGTCAAATGATACCCTGACGCAAGCGGGCGTGGTTCAGGGAATCACGGACTTTCGCCGATCGGCGTACGGAGGTCCCTGTCCGCCCTCGGGGACCCACCGGTATTATTTTAAGCTCTATGCCTTGGATACGTCACTCAGTCTGGGCAGCGGAGCCACCAAAAAGCAGGTGGAGGAAGCCATGGCAGGGCATATCCTGGCCCAGGCCCGGCTCATAGGTCGCTACAGGCGGCGGCGCTAGCCGGCAACGCTAGCGGTGTCCCGGGTGTAACCATTGATGTTTGGCTGCTAGGAGGGATCGAACCCCGTTTGTGGCCAGTGATCCGGCCCTAGCCCTAGAGCTTTATTCTACCCGTTTAGGGCCATAACTTTGCTTCTGCAAATGCTTGGGGGAGTCCCCGGGACTTGGAGAGGTGGCTGAGTGGCTGAAAGCGTCCGCCTGCTAAGCGGGAATACGGTGACAAACTGTATCGAGGGTTCGAATCCCTCCCTCTCCGCAAATGGTAATGCCTTCGCAAAGCGTGGGCATTTCTACATTGGTTGGAAATGGATATCTGTCAGGGGGTTTAATCCCCATATTTTGGAATATGGTCACGATGAAATCTGGCACATTGATTTCAAGAAATTATTAACATAACTTGAGTCGTTCCTAACCACCTATCCCATCCTGTTATATTTGGAGGTGATCGTGAAATTCATGGTAAAAATTACTTCTGTTTTCCAGATGTTGATACTCGCTGGCGCTGGTCTTTTTGGGAAAACATGGTCTGTCGATAACAATCCCGGGCGCAGCCCCGATTTTACTCAAATACTTGATGCGGTTGCCTCAGCCGATGTAATGGGCGGCGATACTCTATACGTGGCCGGCTCGACTACAAAATACCTAGGCACAATTACTTTCCAAAAGCCTCTTGTCCTTATTGGGCCTGGCTTTTTTCTGGATGAAAATACCGAGCTGACAGGTGCCTCAATATCTGCCAAGCTTCCGCAAATTGTATGGAATGCGGGGTCTGGTGGATCTGTCCTCACTGGGTTCGAAGCATCACATATCCAGATATCGACAGACAGTATAACGATAACCCGGAACTATATTTACTTTTCCGGCTATCATGCGATCGTTCTTTCGATTGGGCCACCAATCAATAATGTGGTGATAACGCAAAACTATGTTGTAAATAACTATACGGGAGCAACCATAAGCATCAGTGGCAGTCAAATTTTGAGTAATGTGATAGTGAGCAATAACTACTTCAGCAATGAGAACACCTCCTCTGATTTGGCGATGGATTTGAATAATGTTTCAGTAACTAACAATGTTATTGAGGGGAGCATTACGATGACAGCATCCATATTAGAGAACAATATTATGATTGGTGGCACCTTTACAGACGATGGCGGAAATCAAGTTCGGAATAATTTGGCTGATGGTACCCAGTTTGGCACCCAGAACAACAACCTGTCCAATGTTGATGCAGCCAGTATATTCATTGGTAGCGGAACAACCGATGGTCAATGGCAGCTGGCGGTTGGCTCTCCCGCAATTGGCGCCGGAGTTGGAGGCGTGGACGCCGGGATGTATGGTGGACCAAGCGCCTATGTACCATCCGGGTTACCGAGTATTCCGGTCATTGAGTTTCTCAGCGTGCCGACAACCGGGTCGCAGAGTTCGGGCCTGAAAATTCACATCAAGGCCAGAGGCCAGAACTAAACGATGACAATTGTGCGAAGCTTCCTTTTCGGGGCAGGCCTGGTTCTGCTTCCTTTGTCGATGCATGCCCAGCAAATCGTTGAGGCAGAGTATTACTTCGACAACGATCCGGGGCCCGGTAACGGTTTGGCTATTCCCATCGTGGCTGGTGGTTCCATCGATCTTGAACTGACCATTGATCTTTCAGTTTTGGCGCTTGGAATTCACACCCTGTATGTGCGCGTAAAAGATGACTCAGGCCGCTGGAGTGGCTATCTGGCCCGGCCCGTTTTTGTGGCTCCTGCCATACCTGCAGATACTGCCCCGCAAATCACCGAGGCAGAGTATTATTTTGACAACGATCCGAGGCCCGGCAACGGTTTGTCTATTCCTGTGACCGCTGATGACTCCATCGATTTTGAACTGATCATTGATCTTACAGAATTAGCCATTGGATTTCACGTCCTCTATGCGCGGGTGAAAGATGATGCAAACCACTGGAGTGGCTATCTGTCCCGGCCCGTCTATGTGGCTCCTCGCATTCCCGGAGATCCTGCCCGGCAAATCGTCGGCACCGAATATTTTTGGGATGAGGACCCTGGGCATGGTCAAGGGTTTCCCCTCACTGCGATGGGGGATGAGGCGATCATAACCAGCGGCATTTCCGGCCTATCTGCTGGAATTCACATCTTCTACGTGAGAACCCAAGACAATGATGGACAGTGGAGCAGTACTCTCGCTCGCCCTGTCTATCTCACGCCCTATTCGGGTGCAGAACCGTCCAAAATTGTGGCGATTCACCAAGCCATCGTCAACGATGGTAACCGGACAGAATTGCTATCCTTTAATGATTTCACCCCTGCCGGTAATGTTGATCTGACCTACCGCATCAATCTGGAGGGGGAGACGCTGGGGGCGAGTTTTGCAACCCACATCTGGGTCGAGGACAGCGAAGGCAATCTTAGCAGCGAAGCCGTTGCTGTTGTCACCTATTCTGATAATCCACCAACCGCGATTGACGATGAAGTCTTTGCATACAGTGGATATCCAGCCGTCATTCAGCCACTGGCAAACGATCTCTCAGAAGATGGGGACTCCCTGAGCATTCTCTACGTACGCTATGCAGGCTCCGGAGAGGTTGAGGTAACCTCTCCCACAAGCTTGTTGTATAACTCCCTTGCCGATTTTGAAGGTCTCGATACCTTGGAGTATGTCATAGCCGATGAGTCCGGGCAGCGCGATTCGGCCTTGGTCATCATGACTGTTAAGCAACCGATTGCACCCCAGTTTCTGGTTCTTGGGAGCCGACTCCTTGTCGAAGATGAACCGTATCAGGTTCCCATTGACAGCTTTTTCAGCTTTGTCGAGGATGCTGATACTCCAGATAGCCTGCTTATTTGGGAGGTGCTCAGCGGCAGGAATGTCGATGCAATGGTAATCGCCGACACATTGCACATTATGCCTAACGAAAACTGGTTTGGAAGGGATACCGTCCGTCTAATCGCATCTGACGGCATTCTCGCCGATACTGCTGAGATAGAGCTGATCATATCACCTGTGAATGACGTACCTGAATCTTTCGCGTTGCTGAGCCCTGGCAACGATACGGTGGTTGATCTTGACTCAGCGCTAGCGACTTTTATTTGGCGGTCATCGCATGATATTGATGGGGACAGCCTAACCTATTCGCTTCGAATTAGCCATGATTTGTGGGACACCTTGATTGCGACGGTCGATACCCATGTAACAGTTGATATGTCTCCACCCTTTATGCCAGACACAAGTTATTATTGGATAGTTGAGGTTACTGATGGCGTCGCTAATCGTTTGGCCGATTCAGCATTCACGTTCCGAATGCCTGTACTTCTGGCCATCGATGAGGTAGGTCAGTTACCGCTGCAATTTGTGCTGCACCAGAACTTCCCGAACCCATTCAATCCGACGTCGACCATCAGGTTCGATCTACCTGAGGCGACCAACCTCGAGTTGGTCATTTACGATTTACGGGGTCGGACGATTGCGAGGTTGAGTAAAGGATTCATCCCTGCAGGCTACCATCAGGTGGTCTGGAACGGGCGCGGCCGCTTTGGCCGGAGCGAACCATCAGGAATTTACATCGCGCGCTTGGTCACGCCTGAATACACGAAATCCATAAAGATGGTGCTGTTGAAGTAACTTCAAATTATCAAACGTGCCAGAAACGTGACATGATTCGCGGGCACAAGTGGGATATACAGGGATACTGGCGGTTTTTGAGCACCCGTTGGGTGATCATCTAAGTGACTGTAGATACATAGATATAGACCTTTGTAGAGGAGGCCGCAGCGGCGGCTTCACATGGCATCCCGGATGATGTGCGGGACTCAGGACGCCGCCTTTAACCGCGGCCTTATCGCCTCAGCAGTCCTGTGGTTTTTGAGGTCATTTAGTCCTTGTTACGAGCGGCCAGCAGCTGCTCAATGAGCCGGCTCGTGCTCTGGCCTTCCACCAGCGGGATGATGGCAACCTTGCCACCGTAACCTTCGACCTCGCTGGCGCCCACAATGTCGTTTTTGCTGTAATCGCCCCCTTTGGCCAATATGTCAGGCCTGAGGGCCATAATGAGCTCCAGCGGCGTATCCTCATCGAACAGGATTACCCGGTCAACCGCTGCCAGACCGGCCAACACCTGCGCTCGATCAGCGGCCTCCATTACCGGCCGGCCGGGGCCTTTGAGCGCCCGCACAGACCGATCCGTGTTCAGGCCAACAATGAGATGGCTGCCCAGTGCCCGCGCAGCGCCCAGGTAGGCCACATGACCCGGATGGAGAAGATCAAAGCAGCCGTTGGTAAAGACCACTTTCTCGCCCCGCCGCTTCCACTGCGCCACCTGTTCAGCCAGAGATTTAATCTCGATAATTTTGCCGCTTCCGCTGCGGCTGTTTTGATCGGCCAGCGCGTTTGCCAGGTCGCTTGAGCGGATGGGCGCCGTGCCGACCTGGCCCACCACGATTCCGCCAGCGAGGTTCGCCAGGGCAATGGAGTCGGACCGCGTCAGGCCAGCGGCCAGACCCGCAGCGAGGGTAGCGATGACGGTGTCCCCGGCGCCGGAAACATCAAACACATCTTGGGCAACCGCCGGTATCCTCTGGATACGATCCGGCTCCACCAGTGCAATCCCCTGGTCGCCCAGAGTCACCACCATGAATTCCAGCGACAGCTGTGCCACCAGCGCCTGACCGGCCAACAGCAGGGGATCGAGATCATCCGGGGCCGCCGAGGCGCCCGTTGCGAGCTCGAGCCGGTTGGGTGAGAGGGCTGTCGCTCCACGATACTTGCTGAAATCGTCGCCTTTGGGATCAATGATGACGGGTATGTTTTTGGCCCGCCCCGCCAGAATCACGGCCTGGCAGAGGGCCGGTGGCAGGGCCCCCTTGGCATAGTCCGACAGCACCATGACGGCTGGATTTTCCCCGAGCAGCTGCTCGACAGACGCGATTAAACGATGAATCTCCTGGCTGGCAACAGGCGTCAGGTCTTCCCGGTCGATGCGCAGCATCTGTTGGCGGCCGCCCATGATGCGCGTCTTGGTAATGGTGGGCCGGTCATCAAGGGCGAGCAGCCCGTCGGTGCCAATATTGTGGTTGGCGAGGATAGCCTGTAGCTCGCTGCCGGCGGCGTCGTTGCCGATAAAGCCCGCCAGGCGCACCTTGAGTCCCAGTTGCGACAGATTGAGCGCCACGTTGGCCGCGCCACCGCCGGTGGTTGTTTCACGGGATTGGCTCACGATAGGGATCGGCGCTTCCGGCGAGATGCGTCCCACGGTGCCCCATATATAGCGATCGAGCATGCAGTCACCCACGACAAGCACCGGCGTTGCGGTGAAGCCCGACTGCACGGCATCAGAAAGTTTTGCGTGATTTTCAAGCATGGTTGCCGCTGATGGTAAACGCCTTTTCGATCCCGTTGCACAAAAGATGGCCGGTCAGATCAGGGGCTTATTGACTCGACCGGTTCGATAGCGCCACCGGCCGCGAAATGACCTTCAATGGTGGCGCGAAAAGCAATGATGCCCTGCTCCGCCCGTCGACCCACTCACCAAATATAGCCCGGACGCCCAATATTTATAAGCATTTTCTGGACCGGGCATTAGGGGGTCACCGTGGTAGCAGGAATTGAGCCTGTTATGGCTCTGCGAATCATGGATGCAAGGCGGCCAACCCCAGTTGAACCGCTGGAGAGAGATGCCCCGAATTCCATGCAGCACGAGCGCTAAATACTGCTGTAAGACCTTCGTTTGGGGGATTAAATTTCAATTGTGTGATGGGGGTCATGGTTGCGGCCACTGTTTTACAGGTAAATAGGCGTCAGATCATTATTTCCGGTAGTTAATGTAGGAATTCATATGCATACCCCAATAGATGTACGACGCTCCATTTCGGCCAAACTGCTGATAATGCTGTTTTTATTAACGGCTGCGCTGCCGCTTATGGCGCAGACCGATGCCTTGGCGCGAGTCCTTAAATCGACGGGCGCTGTCACCTTAAAGCGCCAAAGCGCCGCTGACTTTGACTTGGACCTCGCCTCAGCCATGCAGCTGTTTAATGGAGACGCCATTCGCTCCGGAGATGATGGATTCGTTTCGCTGGTGTTTTTGGATGACCAGACTCTGCTGAAAATTAATAGTAACAGCCAGCTTGAGATTGT
>JADFNF010000088.1 GCA_022563485.1 Fidelibacterota bacterium
GCCAATGTGAGAGTGTGAGAGACGTAGAGGCGACCCCGTGGGGCATCTCCTGCAAAGAAAAAGAAGGAGTAGACAAGCGGAATAAATTCACAGCGCAGCCAATAAAGATTGCATGGATGCAATGCCTGAAGTCCGAAACGCGAAGACCTGAGCGCGAAGTCCTGCCACACGTAATCACCCCCCCCGCCACATCCTGTCACACCGACTCCGTACAATCCCGAGTCCCAAGTCCGGCATCCCAAATACCAATTCTCAAATCCGAAACCCCAAATCCCAAATCAACAATCTGAAATCTGCAATCCGAAATCCACACCAATCAACTTGTCCACACCGCTTGCAGTCTGGGCGTTCACCTCGTTCATTGCACTCACGCCCTATCTCCCTGGCTAGCCACCGCACATGCCCGACTTCTGCCACCTCCACTGCCACACCCAGTATTCGCTCCTCGACGGCGCAGCGCGGATCAAAAACCTCGTTTCAAGGGCCGCAGAGCTGGAAATGCCGGCCATCGCCATCACCGATCACGGGAATCTGTACGGCGTCCCGGAGTTCTATCCGAAGGCGAAAGCGGCGAACGTCCGGCCCATCATCGGGTGCGAGTTCTACATCGCGCCCTCGGGGATGGAGGACAAAAAGGACCGCACGCGCTACCACCAGGTGCTGCTGGCGAAGAACGAGGCCGGCTACCGAAACCTCATCAAGCTTTCCTCCGCCAGCTTCACGGACGGTTATTACTACAAGCCGCGCATCGACAAGAAAACCCTCCGCGCGCACAGCGAGGGCCTCATAGCCACCACCTGCTGCCTGCAGGGCGAGGTGCCCCAGACCATCCTGAGCCGGACCCAGCGCTTTGATTTCAGGCGCATCCCCACCCCTGATATTGCCACATTTCTGGCCCGCATCCTCGATGAGGAAAAAATTGGTTACGATGAGTCCGCCCTCCGTATCCTGGCCCGCAAAGCCGATGGCAGCATGCGGGACGGCCTGAGCCTGCTGGATCAGATTATCGCCTATCAGGCGGAGAAGGTGGATGAGGACGCCGTGATCTCGGTCCTCGGATTGGTGGAGGATGCCTTTTATGCCGACCTGCTGGACCGAATCGCCCGGCACGACCGGCCGGGGATACTCGCCCTGGTGGAGGCCATGTTCGATGGCGGTTACGACCTCCAGGAGGTTTGCCAGGGGCTGGATCAATATCTACGCGACGCCATTCTCACCCTGGAGACGGGCGATGCCAAATTAACCTCCAAGGGAACTCTGGTGGACCTGCCGGAGGGGTTGACCACCCCCGATCTGATGAATCTGCTGAACATCGGCCTGGAGACTGAAGACCGGCTACGTTATGCCCGGCAACCGCGTATATTGATGGAGCATCAATTGTTGAAAATGGCCGAGCTTGACCGGGTCATTTCCATCCAGGAAGTGCTGAATAGCCTGGCGGTAGGATCGGGACCGTCCTCGCGATCCGATACGAATCCGGCCCGGCAGACGAGTCCGAAGGCCGCCATACGACGCGATTCACCCGCCCAGGAAGGAGCCCCCGCTGAGGAAACGGCGCATCGGGCGTCCACAACCACCCCACCGAGGAGTCGGACCTTCAACCGCCGGCAGACGTCCGACCAGGTGACACAAGGCCCGGAAAGTGGGAACGCTAGCACGGAACCGGAAACTCAGGGCCTGCCCCCCGATGCCCTCGATCAGTTGCGAGAAAAATGGGTGGAAATCGTCGGAGCGGTGGCTACCAAAAGCCAAGGGGTGGGGGCCATGCTGAGTGATTCCGAGGTGTCCGGTCTGGAGGGAATGCGACTGACGATTCACCTGCCGGCCAGTCAATCGATCCATTTAAGTATCCTGATGGACAAGCGGCGTATCGTCGAGGATACTATTCAGGAAATCATGGGGTGGAAGCTGCTCATCATGCCGACAATCCCGGAAACCCCATCGCAGAAGCCGCATTTAAGGGGTACGGGTTCCAGTGGGAACGACGCATTTGACGAATTGGTGGAAACTTTTAAGGGAGAGGAGTACTAAAAATACAATGTTTCCTAAAGGAAATCTTATGACCAGTGTGTTTCAGCAGGTGAAAGAGGTGCAGACGAAGATTGATGAGTTACAGGGTGAACTGGCCGGCCTCAGAATTGAAGGCGAGGCGGGTGGCGGCATGGTCAAGGCGGTGGTCAATGGGCAGCAGGAGCTCATCAGCGTAAAGATTGATGGACCGGCGTTGGCCGATGACGTGGAACTGGTGGAGGATCTGGTGACGGCTGCCGTGAATCAGGCCCTGGGGAAATCCCGGGATGAGTCCCAGGAAAGGATGCAGCAGATTACCGGAGGCATGCTTGGGCGCCTCAACCTACCGGGTAGTTAATTGGACGGACTGCCACCTTCCCTTGAAAAAGTTGTCCTGGAGTTCAGTAAATTCCCTGGCATTGGACGAAAAACAGCCCAACGTCTCGGTTTCCACCTCCTGAATGCCCCTGTAGAATCCGTGGTAGCGCTGGCCGAAGCCCTGCTGGCGCTCAAGGACCGGATCGGCGAGTGCTCTCGCTGTCACAACCTGTCCGAAGAGGACCTGTGTGAGATTTGTCTCGATCCCCGGCGGGATTCGGCTACCATATGCGTCGTCGAAAAGGTGCTGGATGTGCTCATATTTGAACGGATGGGGGAGTACCATGGACACTACCATGTCCTGGGGGGAGTGATCTCACCCCTTGACGGCATCACCCCCGATGATCTACATATCGCTGATTTGATCAGGCGGCTGCCGGAGGTGCGGGAACTGATCATCGCCACCCCCCCCAATATGGAGGGCGACACCACGGCCTTGTTCATCGTTAAGCAGAGCGAACCATTCCCGGTGAAAATTACCCGGCTGGCCCGGGGGCTGCCCATGGGCGCCAACCTGGAGTTTACCGATGAGGCCACCCTGGCCAGCGCCTATACGTCGCGGGTCAACTTGTGATCCATTACATCCCCAATATGCTGACCATCCTGCGCATTTTCCTTACACCGGTCTTCATTTATTTCCTGTTTTGGGGCTCAGGTCACCGGTATCCCGTGGCCCTCATCATCTTCATTCTAGCAGGCATAACCGACATCTATGATGGACACCTCGCCCGCCGGTTGAATGTGGAATCGACCATGGGAAAAATCCTGGATCCCATCGCTGACAAAATTCTGGTGCTCTCGGCCTTCATCAGTTTTGTGACTATGGGTCTGGTCTATGCCTGGATGGTGGCCCTGATCATCTTGAGGGACCTGCTCGTCACCGCCATCCGCTTCCTGCTGGAGTATCGGGGCATGCCCATGACCACCAGTAAACGGGCCAAGGGCAAGACGGCTGTTCAGATCACAATCATTATTTTAATCTTGAGTTACCTCAGCCTGAAATCGTACCAGGTCACCTGGGTCACGGACTTCGTGGAGAACGGGCAATTGATCATGATTTTCATGTTCTTGACGGTCCTTTTCACCGTCTATACCGGCATCGATTATTTTGTGGTGAATCGGGCCTCGATTCGTACGCTTGCCAAGCCCAAAACCTCGTGATCCACTCACGCCATTAAAACGTTGGCCTACATTGTCGGAACGGTCGGCTTCGCGGGTTATCTGAGACCGGCGCCGGGGAGTTGGGGCAGCCTCATCGGGGCCCTGGTTTGGTGGTTCATGGTCCCGGACCAACTGGTTTTTCAGCTGTTGATGGTCGGGCTGGTTATGATGGCCGGCGTCTGGTCGGCAGGCGTGATCGAGCGGCATAGCGGGCACCATGATCCGGCCCTGGTGGTGATCGATGAAGTGGCCGGCATGTGGATCGCCCTGCTCGGAGCTCAGCATGTGGGGTGGTATTTTCTGGCGGCCTTTGTTATTTTCAGAGTCCTGGATATCACAAAACCTGGTCCCGTGAACCGATTACAGGACTTGCCGGGAGGTTGGGGCGTGATGATGGATGATGTGGCGGCGGGTGCAGCCACACTGGCCGTGGTCTGGGTGCTGGGGCGGTTGATATGAGAGCAGGCATTCTCACCATCGGGGATGAACTCATCAATGGATTCACTGTCGATACCAACGCTGTATGGTTATCCCAGGCCTTGCTTAGCCGGGGCGTTTCGGTGGCCATCAAGGCATCGGTAGGTGACGAGACGGGCGCCATCGAAGCCATCCTTGACCAGTGGGATGGAGAATATGATTGGGTGATTACCACCGGGGGCCTGGGACCCACCCATGATGATATCACCAAGTCGGCCTTCTGCAACTATTTCGACAGTGAAATCCGCTTCGATGAGGGGTATTGGCAGAAGCTTGTGGAGCGGTTCAAGGGCCGGGGGCACACTATCCCGGATAATAATCGCTCCCAGGCCGAAATTCCCACCAAGGCCGAGTTCATCGCTAATCCGGTGGGTACGGCGCCGGGACTTAAGTTTATCTCCAAGAGCACGACATTTATCGTCCTTCCGGGGGTTCCCCGGGAAATGAAAGCCATCATGACCGATCATGTTCTGCCCGATCTGGAGGGTCAGGCGCCCATAGCGTGGTTGACCTTGCACACTGCGGGCATCTTCGAGAGCGCCCTGGCGATGAAGTTGGAACCGCTGCTGGCCAAGCTCGGCGGCATCCAGCTGGCCTACCTGCCCAGCTATAGGGGCGTTGACCTGCGTTTGCGTAGTCTGGCTACCGGTGAGCAAGGCCGCTCCAAGGTCGCTAGCGCCGCCGGGGAGATAGAGGCTTTCCTGGGTGAACGGGTCTACGGCCGGGACGGCGATACACTGGCCTCGGTGGTGGGGCAGCTGCTTCTGGCGCGCAGGGAAACCGTGGCCCTGGCCGAATCGTGTTCCGGCGGAGTCACCGCGTCCGACATGACCGATGTGCCGGGCAGTTCCGCATATTTCAAGGGCGGGGTCGTGGCCTACAGCGACGCGGCCAAGGTATCCCAACTGGGCGTGAATCCCGCCACCCTGGAGACCCACGGGGCGGTGAGCGAGGCCACGGCCCGGGAGCTGGCGGAGGGGGCGAGGATAGCCTTCGATGCCACCTGGGGAGTGGCCACCACCGGTATAGCGGGTCCCAGCGGTGGATCGGAAGAAAAGCCGGTGGGCCTGGTCTATCTGGCCGTGGCCGGGCCGGACGGCACCATTACAAGGGAGGCCCGGCTGGTCGCCGACCGCCTGCCGCACAAGAGCGCCACAGCCCATGCAGCCCTCAATCTTTTACGTTTGGAACTGTTGGGCCATGGCCACTGACATTATTCGCACATTCTTCGGATTTGACCTGCCGCGAGCGGTGTCGGACCGGGCAGCGGGTCTGCGCACCCTGGTGGACGATCCCAAAAAGGCCGTGCGGTGGGTGAGGGGGAGAAACATCCATCTGACCTTGCGGTTTCTGGGCGCCACGCCCCGTTCAGCCGTGGACGATATCGCCGCCGCCATTCAGACCCAGCTGCAGACCTTTCCGTCCTTTGAGATCGTGGTCCGTGGCACCGGTGTTTTCCCGGCCCCTACTCGGCCCAGGGCCCTGTGGATGGCCGTCGAAGGAGCTACTGACCGACTGCTGGAACTGGAGCAGGCGATCCATCAGGGGGTGGAGCCGATAGGCTTCCCCAGGGAAGAGCGGAACTACCTCCCGCACATCACACTCGGTCGCGTACACTACCCGCAAAAGATCACGCCCGATGTCACCATGTTTCTGAATGCCCATTACGAACCTGTTGAATGTTCCCTGAAAGCGTTACATTTGTATGAGAGCCGCATGGGTGACAGCGGGCTCAACTATGTCCGCCTGGCCACATTTAATTTGCAATCAGCCCCCTCCAAGGCAATGGATCAGGAGAAATCATGAACGAGCAGGAGCAAAAGAAACAAGCTATCGAATCGACCATCGCCTATGTTGACCGTGAGTTCGGCAAGGGCTCGCTCATGCGGATGGGGGACCGGGCCATCACCCGGATCGATGTGATCCCAACCGGTTCCCTGGCCCTGGATGCGGCCCTGGGTGTCGGCGGCATTCCCCGGGGCCGGGTGACGGAGATTTACGGTCCCGAGTCATCGGGGAAAACGACCTTGACCCTCCATATCATTGCCGAGGCCCAGAAGACCGGCGGCTACGTGGCCTTTATCGATGCCGAGCACGCCCTGGACCCGGCCTACGCCCAGAACGTGGGGGTCGATATCAACAACCTGCTGATCTCCCAGCCCGACACGGGGGAACAGGCCCTGGAAATCACTGAAGCCCTGGTGCGCAGCCGGGCCATCGATGTGGTGGTCATTGATTCGGTGGCGGCCCTGGTGCCCAAGGCTGAACTCGACGGGGAGATGGGGGACAGTCACGTGGGTCTCCAGGCCCGGCTCATGTCCCAGGCCCTGCGGAAACTGACCGGCTCCATTTCCAAGTCCAACACCATCTGTATTTTTATCAATCAACTCCGCGAAAAAATCGGCGTGATGTTCGGCAACCCGGAAATCACACCCGGCGGCCGCGCCCTCAAATTTTACTCCAGCATACGCCTGGACATCCGCCGGATCGGCGCTATCAAGGAAGGCACCAACGTCGTCGGAAACCGGACCCGCGTCAAAGTGGTCAAGAACAAAGTCGCCCCGCCTTTCAAAGAAGCCGAATTCGACCTCATGTACGGCATCGGCATCTCCAGGGTCGGTGAAGTGCTTGACATCGGTGTCGAGCATGAAGTCATTGATCGATCCGGGACATGGTTTTCCTACAACGGGGAACGCATGGGCCAGGGGCGGGAGAACGTGAAAAATTTCCTGACCCAGAACCCCGACCTGCTCGCCGAAGTCACCGCGAAAATCCGGGAAATCCTCGGCTTGACCGCGACGCCGGAAGCCGCGAAGGAGGATATCGCATCCAAGTCATGATCCATGACCATCCTCGCATCACCGGTATCGCAAAACTGAAAGGCCGCCGACAGCCCGTCCGGGTCGATTTTTCCGACGGTGTCTCCTGCGAGATGGACCCGGAAATGTTGTTGCTGTCCCGATGGTCGGTGGATTTGGAAGTCGAATCGGACGAACGGGACCGCCTCGCTCGATTGTCACGCCGGAAGGTAGCCAAAGACCTGGCCGTAGAAAACTTGAATCGACGGGTCATGAGTGAGAAAGAAATCCGGCAAAAATTACGCACGAAAAAAATTGAACCCGACATTATCGACGCAACGGTGACAGACCTTCAGCGGGTCGGCCTGATCGATGACGAAGATTTCGCCGCACGGTATTGCCGGGAGCAACTGCACCGCAGTCCCGTCGGGCCGTTCAAACTGCAACGGGACTTGATGCAGCGCGGCATCCCCCGCGACGTGATCGACGATACGATGCGCCAGGTCTATGCCGACCATGATCAGGGCGCCCTCGCGGCGGGGCTGCTCCGGCAGCGCGGGTTCGGGCTGGAACTGCGGGATGATGTCAAACGCCAGCAGCGGGCGTACGGATTACTGGCGCGCCGCGGATTTGACAACGACGTGATTCAGGACGCCATGCAGCAACTGGCGACGCCGACAGCCCCATGAAGCAGCAGGACATTCGACAATCCTTCCTCGACTTTTTCAAGCAGCGGGGCCATACCATTGTCCCCAGCGCGCCGCTGGTCCCCGCCAAAGACCCGACACTCCTGTTTATCAATGCCGGCATGAACCAGTTCAAAGACATTTTTCTCGGAGAGGGCAGCCGGTCGTATGTGCGCGCGGCGAATACGCAGAAATGCATCCGGGTGACGGGCAAGCATAATGATCTCGAAGACGTGGGGCGCGACACGACCCACCATACATTTTTTGAAATGCTCGGCAACTGGTCCTTCGGCGATTACTACAAACCGGAGGCGATCCGCTGGGCCTGGGAAATCCTGACCGACGTCTGGAAAATTCCAGCCGAGTCGCTCTGGGCCTCGGTCTACGAAGATGACGATGAAGCGGAAGCGCTCTGGTTGTCCGAGACGGGGGTGAATCCACGACAGATCATTCGGCTGGGCGCGAAAGAAAATTTCTGGGAGATGGGAGACACCGGGCCGTGTGGCCCCTGTTCCGAAATCCTGCTGGACCGGGGGCCGGAATTTGCGTCCGTCCCCGACAGCAATCCCGGCAATGACGCCACGCGGTTCCTGGAACTTTGGAACCTCGTTTTCATCCAGTATAACCGGCTGCCCGGCGGCGCCCTCGAAGACCTGCCGAAAAAGCACATCGATACCGGGATGGGATTCGAACGCATCACCGCCGTCCTTCAGGGCAAGAATTCCAATTACGACACCGACATCTTTGGGCCGCTTATCGAACATGTCGCGGAAATTTCAGGCCGGGACTATAACAGCGGCGATGACCGAGTCGATATCGCCTTCCTCCCCTGCGATGTAACCCAAGATGGCCTCGCTCAACCCGTGGATCTTGCAAGATGGATTCAGATGTATCAAGGCCGCATCAACCCCGAAAAGGGAATCCGGGAGGACTACATTGAT
>JADFNF010000089.1 GCA_022563485.1 Fidelibacterota bacterium
CGGCCCGCCCTCTCGGGGCCCGGGTGGACCTGGCGGACCCGGCGGACCCGGCGGACCCGGCGGACCTGGCGGCCCACGCGGAGGCCGCGGCGGGCGGCGTCCCAGGTTCTTTCCGCGCCGGAAGATCTGCTCCTTCTGCGTCGAACACGCTACCCACGTCGACTACAAGAACGTCGATCTGCTCCACCGCTACCTCTCAGAACGAGCGCGCATAGACCCACGGCGTAAGACCGGAACCTGTGCCCGTCACCAACGGATGCTGGCCACGGCCCTCAAACGCGCCCGTCATTTGGCCCTGTTGCCGTATACCCTGGAACATCGCCTGCAGACACGAACCTTCGGGCCGCGACGCCGGACCTAATCGAAAACGACAGGCTCCACCATCCTCGTTCTGCGTCGGACACCCATCCCTCTGTGTTCTGCATGCGTATAATGTGTATCCAGTTGTTTGAGAGGTTTGTCCGTGGCACAGAGACGTCGCAAAACTTCCAAGCGGAGTCAAACGCCGGCTACCACCGCCGTCGATCCCGTATTAGCGCGTAGACGGCGCCCACCTAGAGGGCCCCGCAGGATCGCCTGGAAATATCTGGTCCCGCTGGCAGGGCTCTTGATACTGATAGGCGTGGCGGTCTTGGTTAACTGGCTCGTGGCGGTCAAGGCCCCCGGCGACGCCCCGATTCTGCAAATCAACACCCGTGTTATTCGGTGGAATGAATTTGTCAGCCTACTCCGCTCGCAAAAGCTCGGAGCCGAGGCCTATGGCGGCTCCTTCAATGCCGGTATCGCGCCCTACCGGCTCATGCAGAACATCGCTGAAGGAGAGCTCATTCTCCAAGCCTCGGCCCGGGAAGGCCTGCAAGTCACCGACGCCGACATTCGTGCTGAAATAAAGAACCGGCTCTTGACTGATGTCGACACTGAGGGTGACCCAGGCCAAATCGAAAGTGAACTCAAGGTAGCCATCTCCCGGTACCTCGCGACGACCCAACTCTCGAGATCCCAGTACGAAAGCATCGTCCGCGTCGACTTACTCAGAGGTCAACTTCGAGAGAAGGTCGGCGCTGAAATTCCCAGGGTCAAGCCACAGGCCCTCGTCAACATTATCCGAATCGCCGACCCCCAGGTGATCGAGCAGGTCCGGGCTCGATTAGAAAGCGGCGAGCCGTTCTCCCAAATTGCTCGGCAGCTTTCCTCGGACGATGACACGCGACGGGCAGGCGGTGTCGTCGGTTGGGTCCCCCGTGGCGTCTCGAAAAATATCGATCATCTGCTGTTCGGCTTGGATGTCGGCGAGGTCAGTCAGCCCGTGGCAACGGACAACGGCTTCTATCTCATACGAAAGCTGGAACAACTCGGCGATCAGGCCAGGCTGCAAGCCATTATCGTCGACACTGCGGTCATAGCCAGAGAGACCCTGCGACGGCTGGATCAAGGCGTGAGATTTGAGGACCTCAGCGTAGAAGTGTCCATCGATCCGACCTTGAGGGCCAATCGCGGAAACCTCGGCATCGTGGCCCCTGGCGATTTCGACGGATCCTTTGACCTTCTGATACGCGGCCTAGAGACCGGCGTGGTGTCACCGCCCTTCGCCGATATCCAAGAGACGCTGTTCATCCTTGTCAGCGAACGGAGCGCCGCCCGAGAGGTCACCGAAGAGAACCTGACGACGCTGAAGACCCGAGCGCTGGAATCATGGCTCCGCACGGAATGGGACCTCAACTTAATCAAATATTGTCCTCAAAGCGACGACGATTGCTTCAGCAACCTGAAGGTCGACAAAGCCATCGCGGAGATCGGGAACGTGTCCCGGACCAAGTTTGAAGAAGCCAACACCGCTACCGCTCAAGCCAGGAGCCAGCCGCAGCAGCAGTTCCCATTCGCACCGTAGCCCTCTACAATAGACGTGGGCAGAGTGCCACGCAGCCAGCCGCATCATCCAGCCACATCATGCCAAGATCGACTTCGCCACAGGGGAGGGCACACGCCGCTTGAGCGACGGTTCGAGTATGCCGGAATTGTCTCAGCGAACGCCGCAAGGAGTGCTCTGGGCGTACGAGAATTGGCTCCCCTTGACCAAGGATACGCCCCGTATCTCCCTGGGTGAGGGGAACACCCCCCTGATCCCGGCGCCGGGCCTCTCCCGCAAGGTGGGGGCGGAGGTCTATCTCAAACTTGAGGGCGCCAACCCCACGGCCTCTTTTAAAGACCGTGGGATGACCATGGCGGTGTCCAAGGCCAGGGAGCAAGGGGCCGAGGCGGTGATCTGCGCCTCCACGGGCAACACCGCCGCTTCCGCAGCCGCTTATGCCTCCCGGGCCGGGTTGGAGTGTATCGTGTTACTGCCCGAGGGCAAGGTTGCCCTTGGGAAGTTGGCCTCGGTGGCCCATTGCGGAGCCAGGGTGGTGACCATCCAGGGTAACTTTGACGAAGCGCTGGAGATCGTCCGTTTCCTGACCGGCAAATACCCGGTGCAAGGGGTGAATTCCATCAATCCCTATCGCATCGAAGGGCAGACCACCGGGGCCTTTGAAATCGTCGATGCCTTGGGCGCGGCCCCTACCTACCAGGCTATGCCGGTGGGCAACGCCGGCAATATTTCGGCCTACTGGCGGGGATACAAAACCTACCACCAGGCCGGTCGGCTCAAGGGGCTCCCGATTATGCTCGGGTTCCAGGCGGCGGGGGCGGCTCCCATCGTGACCGGGAAGCCGGTGCCGCACCCGGAGACGGTGGCGAGCGCCATCCGGATTGGCCGCCCCGCCAGCTGGCAGACCGCCGTCCAGGCCCGCGACGAATCCGGGGGAATCATCGACATGGTCACCGATGAGGAGATCATTGCCGCCTATCAACTGCTGGGTACCCTGGAGGGCGTTTTTTGCGAACCGGCATCGGCGGCCGGAGTCGCTGGCATCCTGAAGCTGGCCAGGGGCGGCTTTTTCAAGGCGGGTGATTCCGTCGTCTGTATTCTCACCGGCCACGGCCTGAAGGACCCCGAAACCGCCATTTCCGTCGCAGCGCAACCGGTGACGCTGCCCGCCGATGGGCAGGTCGTGGCCGACTATCTGGGGTACGGTCAAAACAGGTCATAATGGACCGGAAAATATCTTTAGAAATATCCGGGGTCGAATTATTATGCTTGTATACCTGTCATTCGGGTGGATAAACTAGCGTCGTATGAAGGCTGGATTAAGGAATATAACACGCTCCGTGTATCACAACTGTCCCATGTGTATGGCGATGGACACCCCCATGATGGGGCCGGAGGGGGCGTTGTAGCCAAAATTTTAAGCACGCATTTTAACCCCCCTCTACCTCACTCGTAGCGGGGTTTTTTTTAGAGGAATTTTAGGATGGCACAATTTCTGGAATGCCGCGTTTGTAAAAAGGCCACTGACTTTAAGCCCGAGACCGTCTGCCCATTCTGTTTCGGCCCCCTCGAGGTGGCGTACGATTACCCTGCGATTCGTCAGTCCCTGAGTCGATCAAATGTGGAAAGCCGCCCCACGACCATGTGGCGCTACCACGAACTGCTGCCCGAAGTTTTAGGTGGCACGCCCACGACGCCGGTCGGGTGGACCCCGATGATCCGTGCCAAGCGGTTAGGCCAGGCTATCGGCATGACGAACCTCTATATCAAGAACGATGCGGTGAACTTTCCCAGCCTCTCTTTCAAGGATCGCGTGGTTTCGGTTGCCCTGGCCAAAGCCATCGATTTTGGCTTCGACCTCGTGGGCTGCGCATCGACGGGGAACCTGGCGAATGCCGTGGGCGCCCAGGCGTCCATGCTGGGGCTGGAGAGCGTCATCCTGATTCCCGATGACCTGGAGTCCCAGAAGATCCTGAGTGCGGTCTGCTACAAAACCCGAGTCATTCAGGTGAGGGGCACCTACGATGACGTCAACCGCCTCTGCACGGAGTTAACTTACCGCGAGAAAATTGGAATCGTGAATGTCAACCTGCGTCCCTTTTATTCGGAGGGATCCAAGACCGTCGGTTTTGAGATGGCTGAGCAGCTTGGCTGGGTTCTGCCCGATCAGGTGGTGGTTCCCATGGCGGGGGGCTCGCTCATCTCCAAAATCGGCAAAGCCTTTGGCGAGCTGGTGAAGGTGGACTTGGTGGACCAGAAGCCGGTCAAACTCTTCGGCGCTCAGGCGTCAGGCTGCGCACCCATATCCTCTATGGTGAAAACCGGCGCCGAGGAGCTGACGCCGGTCGTTCCCGACACGTTAGTGAAATCCCTGTCCATTGGCGCCCCGGCCGACGGTCGCCGGGCGGCTGAAACCATCCGCACCTCCGGCGGTTGGGCCGAGGATGTGTCCGATGAGGAAACGGTTGCAGCCATTGTCCTGCTGGCGGAGACCGAGGGGATATTCACTGAGACGGCTGGCGGCGTCACGGTCGGTGTGACCCGGAAACTGCTTGCCGCGGGTCGTTTGGATCGGGATGCCTTAACCGTATTGTGCATCACCGGGAACGGGCTGAAAACGCCCAATGTGGTGGCTCATAAAGCGGCAAACCTGCCTACGATTGAAGCCAAGTATTCTGCTTATAAGGCCTTAGGGCAACCACTTGAAGAGAAGGGGAAAGAACATGTCGGTACGATTTGAATTTTTGGGCCCCCTGAAGGCCATCGTCGCGGGTCAGGAGGCGGTGGAACTTGAGGCCGGGACCGTCGCCCAGGCCCTGGAGGAATTAAATAAAACCTATGATGGCCTCGCACAGCGCCTCCAGGAGGAGAGCGGGTCACTCCATCGTCATATTAATATTTATGTGAATGAGGAGGATATCCGCCTGAAGGAAAATTTGCAGACCACCCTCGCGCCCGGTGATGTGGTGACCGTCATCTCCGCCATCGCCGGAGGTTGACATGGCCCCATCGGCACGCTTAGTGGATGAGTCCCTCGACTGGTATAATCGTTATGCCCGCCATATCACCCTGGACGAGGTGGGGGAGTCGGGGCAGCAAGTTCTGGGTGATACCAGGGTGCTTATCATCGGGGTGGGCGGACTCGGCTCCCCGGTGGCCCTCTATCTGGCGGCAGCCGGGGTGGGGACCCTGGGACTGGTGGACGATGATTTAGTCTCCCTGAACAACCTCCAGCGCCAGATCCTCCACGGCACTTCCGATGTGGGGCGCCCCAAGGTCGATTCGGCCCTGGAAGCCCTTAAGCATATCAACCCGCAGGTTAATATCGTTACTCATCAGTATCGTGTGACCCCCAGGAATGTCTGGGAGCTCATCAATGAGTACGATCTGGTGGTGGATGGCAGCGACAACTTTGCCACCCGTTTCCTGATCAACGATGTCTGTGTGCAGGCGAAAAAGCCCTTGATTTTCGGGGCCGTGCTCCAGTTCTCCGGCCAGGTGACCGCCTTCACCCAGGAAGCTGACTCCGGCTGTTATCGCTGCCTGTTCCCCGAAGCGCCCGATCCCCGGTATGCCACCACCTGTGTCGAGGCGGGTATCTTTGGCGTCACCACTGGCATCATCGGCAGTCTGCAGGCCGCTGAAGCCTTGAAGGTGATCTTGAACGACAGCGGACACCAGATCGGGCCCACACTCAAGAACCGGCTGCTGATGTATGACGGCAAGGATTCCTCCTTCCGCACCATCAAGCTCAGCAAGAATCCGAACTGTCCGGTCTGCTCGATACCCGGCTTCGATTTTCGCAAGGTGACGTACGTGGATAACTGCGCCGTGGGCAGTCCGGCCAACGAGGTGGCCAAACTGGCCTGACAATCGGCCGCCAACCATGCAGGCCGAGCAACGCGTATGACTGACCTCGCAAGGGTATCGGTGCCTGCTACTTGCGCCAATTTGGGTCCCGGTTATGACGTTCTGGGTCTGGCCCTGGGGTTACGGCTGTCGGCTACTGCCCAACTGGCCCCCGAGTGGAAGATCACCACCCTGGGTGCCGGTGCGCAACAGTTGCCCACCACCGGTGATAACCTCATGGCCCGGGCTTACGGGCGGGTATGCCGGCGGCGCGGGTGGTCAATGGGTCCCCTGGAGGTCAAGGTGGATAATCCCATCCCTATCGGCCGGGGCCTGGGCAGCAGCGCGGCGGCCATTATCACCGGCATGGCCCTGGCCCAGCTCCTGCATCAGGGCCGCCTGGATCGGGACGAGCTCTTTCGGGAAGCGGCCGCCATGGAAGGGCACCCCGACAATGTCGCCCCGGCCGTCTATGGCGGCCTGCAGCGGGTCACTACGCAGGCGAGCGGCGTGTCGGCCAGCGCGCAAGAACTGGCGGGCAATGTGAAGGTTCTATTGGTTATCCCCCATGCCGGGAAATCCACCGCCCGCATGCGTGAGGTGGTCCCCGAGGAAATAGCTCCTTTGGTGCAGGCCGCCAATGACGAAAGCCTTAGACATGTTCTCGAGGGATTGGCCAAGGGCGACCCGAAAGGTCTGCGCTACTCAGCAGAAGATCGGCGCCATCAGCCTTACCGTCTGGCGGTTCAACCCGAATCAGCGGCCATTTTTGAGCTGCTGCAACAGAACGAACATGTGGCCGGCGTGTTTCTCAGTGGCGCCGGCACGGCCATAGGAGGGTGGGTCGTGGGAAAGATAGACCCCACGGAGCAGGTCCGGCAGGCCGTGGAGGCTCGGTTGCTGTCGGCTTCGGTGCGGCTGGTGAACCCGGACCGGTTAGGGGTCCAGGGGGAAATCTTCGATGGTTAAGCCCGTCGTTTTCAAGTTTGGCGGGACCTCCCTGCAGACGGCTGATCGCATCCGCAAAGCCGTGGATATCATGGCCGGTTCCCATGCCCCGTTGGTGGTGGTGACTTCCGCCGTGGGGGGCGTCACCAACCAGCTGGCCAGCCTTATCGCCGACCCGTCGCTAGCGGATGGGAAGGGTGAGGAGCTGCGCCGCCTGCACCTGCAGATCGCCCGGGATCTGGGCCTGGAAAGGGCGGACCTGGCGGACTATGAGGCCCATATCGCCACCACCCTTGCCGACCTTGATCAGGCCGGCGCGATCCTGGATGACCGGGGCCGTGAGCGGGTGCTCTCTATCGGTGAGCGCCTATCAACTTATCTGGTGGCCAGGGTGCTGTCGGCTCGGGGAATCAGATCCGAATATATCGACAGCCGCACCCTGGTGCGCACCGATAGCGTCTGGGGGGAGGCTCGGGTCGACCTCGACACCACCCGGACTTTGGTGGACCAGGGGCTGTTACCGATAGTTGCCAGGGGGGTGGTCCCCATCGTCACTGGATTTTTGGGTCGCAACGCCAAGGGGGATACC
The DNA here is from genome assembly GCA_022563485.1 of Fidelibacterota bacterium. Classification (GTDB taxonomy): domain Bacteria; phylum Fidelibacterota; class Marinisomatia; order SCGC-AAA003-L08; family TS1B11; genus JADFNF01. Next base: position 7,254 of record JADFNF010000089.1, read on the forward strand.
ACCACCATCGGGCGGAACGGCTCCGATCTGAGCGCCACTGTCCTGGGAGCCTGTCTCGATGCCGGCGAGGTGTGGATCTGGACGGATGTGTCCGGGATTTATACGGCCGATCCCCGCTACTATCAAGGGGGCCGATTGCTGGAAGAGATTTCCTTCAGGGAGGCGGCCGAGGCGGCCTACTTCGGCGCTTCCGTGATCCATCCCCATACCTTATGGCCCTTACTGGAGACAAATGTAGCCGTGCGTATCAAGAATACCTTCCAACCTGAAGACCCTGGGACCCTCATCTGTGCTCACCCGAAAAAGCGCGGGAATATCCTGATCACGACCTCCATCGAGGGAGTATCAGTCATTACGGTGGGGGGCTACGGTATGCTGGGTATCCAGGGAGTGGCCGCCCGGATATTTTCGGTTGTGCAGACGGTAGGGACGTCGGTGCTCATGATCAGCCAGAGCTCGTCGGAGCATAATATTTCCATGGTGGTGCGGGATGCGGAGGTTGACAAGACGGTGAAATCTCTCCATGCGTCCCTGTCGGAATGGATGATGAGCGCCCACCGGATTGATCATATCCGGGTGGTGCCGGACGTGGCGATTATTACGGTGGTCGGTGAGGACATGAAGGGTCGCTCGGGCATTGCCGGTAAATTTTTCACCGCCTTGGGGCGCAGCGCGATCAACATTATCGCCATTGCCCAGGGGTCGTCGGAATACTCCATCTCCGCGGTCATCGCGGCGCATGAGACTCGCCGGGCCATCGAAGGGATCCATCGGGAGCTGGACGAGGAGAATGACAAGTAAACTTAAGGTCGGTATATTAGGGGCCACCGGCGCGGTGGGTCAGCGGTTTGTGCAACTGCTGGCCGGCCACCCCTGGTTCGAAGTGGCCGCCCTGTATGCTTCCGAACGCTCGGCCGGCAAGCCCTATGCGGAGGCGGTGGATTGGCGGGTGCCGGTGCCCCGGCCCACCTACGTCGATGACCTCATCGTGCGTGACATGCGTCCGGTGGGTGAGGTGGACCTGGTTTTCTCCGCTCTCCCCAGCGAGACCGCCCAATCGGTGGAGCCTCTCTTCGCCCAGGCCGGGTATCCGGTGATCACCAACGCTGGCGCGTAC
>JADFNF010000004.1 GCA_022563485.1 Fidelibacterota bacterium
GGCCGAAGTGGATGCCCTTATGCGGCTACTGGTCACCAGTATCAGGGGTGAAGTGCGGGAACTGATGGAAAATAACGTGCGCCTCACGGCCATCGGTCAACTGACCGATTTGCCCTCCATAGCCCAGAGGGAGCTGGATAGCGCCATCGAGCTGACCTCCAGCAACACCGGTTTAAACCTCAATCTGGCCCTGAGTTATGGTGGTCGTCAGGAAATTCTGGAAGGCGTCCGGTGTTTGGTCCGCGAGGGACTGGAGGGTCGGCTGGGACCGGAAGACATAGATGAAGCGGTATTTTCCAAACACCTGTTCACGGCGAATATGCCCGACCCGGATCTTATAATTCGCACCAGTGGGGAAGCCCGGTTGAGTAATTTTCTCCTTTGGCAATCGGCTTATGCGGAGATGGTCATTGCCCAGGCCATGTGGCCGGCGTTCAGGCGCTCGGAACTTTATGAGGCTATCGAGGTATACCAGCAGCGCGAGCGACGTTTTGGTCTGCTTAGCGAACAGGTAAAATCCACACAGACTATCGGGTAAGAGCCATGCGAATCACCAAGTTGATTACCCTCCTTGTTTTTACTGCGGCTGCCTGGGGCCAGGACCTGCCCAGTATTCAGCTGCGGGATGTCATCGTGGAGGGTCATAATCGTTCCTCCGAAGCGGTCATCAGGGCCACAACCCAAATGCATGCCGGCAGCTCGGTGACCGTCATGGATATCCAACGGGGCATCCGTCGTCTCTGGGAGTTGGGATTCTTCGCCGATATCCAGTTCTATCTCGAAGATCGTATCGATGAGGAAGTCACCCTTAGGATCACGGTAAAAGAATACTCGTCCGTGGAAGAAATCGTTTTCGAGGGCAATAAGAAAATTGGTAAAAAGAAGCTGATGGAGATCGTTGAGTTGCGGCCTCCCCAGATCATGTCGGAATATGCCGTATCGGAAGCCGTGCGGGCGATTAAAAAACTCTATCATGAAGACGGGTACCTCAATGTGGAGGTAACCACGTTTGAAACGCCGGGGAATCATCCTCATGGGCGGGTGCTTCATATTTCTGTCGTGGAGCATAAAAAAGTCCGTATGCGAGGCGTCCGCTTCGTTGGCAATGAGGAGTTCTCCTCATTCACCCTGCGGCGCAAGATGAAAAATGTCAAGCAATGGCGGTGGTACCTATTCTGGCGATCAGCCTTTGACCGAGACAAGTTGGAAGAGGACTTGACGGCGATTGTGACCCATTACCGCAACCACGGCTTTCGTGACGCCCGTATATTGAGTGACACGGTCCAGGTCGCACCAAATGGAAAAAGGCTGGAGCTGATCATTGAAATCTTCGAGGGGCACCCCTACTACTATCGCGACTTCTCCTGGGAAGGCAATACCCTTCACTCCGATAGAGAGCTGGCGGCCGCTCTCGGGTTCAAAAAGGGTGACCGGTACCACCAGGAAGCGTTTGAGATGGCCGTGGCCAGACGCGTCCAACCCATCTATATGAACGAAGGATACCTCTATTCACGAGTCGAGCCGGTGGAGTATCCGGTTGGGAAGGACTCACTTGATGTGGTCTTTAATATCGTTGAAAACCATAAGGTTGCGGTTAGGTTTATCAATGTTACCGGCAATGACAAGACGCGGGATTATGTGATCAGGCGTGAGTTACGTATCAATCCGGGAGAGACGTTCAGCTATGCCAAGCTCGAACGGAGCCAGCGGGATGTCTGGATTCTCAATTTCTTTGAGAACGTGGTCCCTGACGTCCTGCCCGTGGATGAGGATGAAGTGGATCTCAACTTCACAGTGACGGAAAGATCCACTGACCGGGCAAATTTATCGGTGGGCTACACGGAGCAGTTTGGCATAATTGGTGGGGGCGGTCTGGAGTTCAACAATCTGTTGGGCACCGGTCAACAGCTCAACCTGAGTTATAGTCGAGGCGCGCAGAGTATCGGAAGTTTTAATGTTGCCAGTCAGGGGGGATCGTTCCAATCAGGTTCAGTGAGCCTGTTGAATCCCTGGGTATTCAATACGCCAAATCTGGTCGGCATATCAGCCTTTTATACCGAACGAGGCCAGGGTGCCTTGTACCTGCCCCTTGATATCGTCCAGAGGGGTGGATCGATAAGATGGGGACGCCGGTTCCGCTGGCCCGATTCCTTTTTCCGTGGATCGTGGATCTTTCAGGGGTCGGAAAAGCGCTATTCGGGTGAGGCCGAGCTCCTGCGTACATACCTCGCCGGTGTCCGCGATGAGGATATTTTCAGTCAGGGTGGCCGTGATTTTGTTACAACGGTGGGGATCTCGTTTACCCAATCGATCACCCGGGATAGCCGCGACCGGCCGGAATTCCCCACCACCGGTTCCGAGTTCTCATGGGTATCCACCGTTTCGGGTCTGTTCCTCGGCGGGAATGAGGATTTTCACAAACACGTTTTCACCATGAAGTGGTATGCCCCGATAATAAACAAACTTGTGTTTCATCAGCTCTTCAAGCTGGGGGCCATCAAGCAGATTCGGAATCCAACGAGCCGGTCCATTCTGCCGCCGGAAGAAAAATTTTACCTGGGCGGCACCGGTATCCCCTTCGGGGAGCTACTCCGGGGGTACCCCGACAATACCGTGGGCCCCTATTCTTCACGTCCCCTTGGTGCAACGGTAATGTTGAAGTATTCGGCTGAAATTCGATTTTCCTTGTCACAAAATCCGACCATTTATACTTTGGTATTTATGGACATGGGCAACTCATGGGCCGATTTCAGCCAGGTGGATCCCTTCGATCTCAAGCGCTCCCTGGGGGTGGGGGTTCGGATGTTCATGCCCCTGCTGGGATTGCTGGGTCTGGATGCAGGCTACGGCTTTGACTCGATCCAGGGCGATACTAGTGGTCCCGGTTGGGAAGTCCATTTCATTTTCGGACGGCCAATCTAAAATAGGAAATATTGCAAATCCAAAAAGGGGGAGTGGTGAATAACAGAAGAATAATCACGGGTTTGATTGGCGTTGCCGTGGTGTTACCTGTAGTGTTGTTGGGTCAGCTTAAATTAGGGTATATTGATTCCAACCGCATTATGGAGGAGTTTGAGGAGGTTCGGGACGCTCGAGTGAGGTTGGAGAAAGAGACGCTACGTCTGCAGGCGGAGTACAATACGCTCATTGGGGGACTCGACAGTCTCCAACGGGAGTTCGAGCGTCAACGTCTTTTGCTCAGCAATGAGAAAGTTCGTGAGAAGGAATTGGAGATTCAGTCCCGTTACGGCCTCACCCAACAGTTTCAGCAGGCCAAGTTCGGACCAGAGGGAGAACTTTACCGGTACCAGGCGCAGCTGATGGCCCCAATCCTGGATAAAATTGATCTCGCAGTGAAGGCTGTAGGGGCGGAGCGGTCTTTTGATTTTATCATGGACGCTGCGGGAGGAGGGTTGGTTTACGCACTGCCGGCGCATGACCTCACCTCCGCTGTCATTGCCGAATTGCGCCGCTCGATTGCGAATGCGAAACAATAACGCCCTCTAATTTGACCACTTTAGCCCAGATCGCTCAGGTGATCCACGGTGAGGTGGTTGGAGACGGGTCTGTAGAGATTACACACGGGTGTGAAATCGCCGGTGGCAGTCCGGGCGGCATTACCTTCCTGGCCAATTCCCGTTACGCTGATTATCTGGCCACGTCGCTTGCTTCAGCTGTCATCCTTGATACCGAGACCGACAACCAGGGTAAGTCGGCCATCCGAGTATCCAATCCCTCCAAAGGATTTGCCGATGCCATGGCTTACCTTTATCCCCAGCCGACGCCGCCCCGAGGCATTCATCCAACGGCGGTACTGGGCTCGGCGGTAATCATTGGTTCGGAAGTGAGCATTGGGCCCTATGTGGTGATCGATGATGGGGTGACCATCGGCGATGGTTCGGTTATCGGGGCCCATGTGACGATTGGCCCAGAGACCACGATGGGAAGTCGTGTGCGGCTTCATCCCCAGGTGGTGCTCTACGGCGGAGGCGTACGCTTGGGTGACGAAGTCGTCATCTATAGCGGCACAGTTATCGGTTCCGATGGATTTGGCTATGTCACGGAAGACGATGTCCACTATAAAATCCCCCACATTGGCCAGGTTATAATTGGCAACCGGGTGGAAATTGGCGCCAATTGTACGATTGATCGGGGCAGCATCGGTGACACCATCATCGGCGAGGGCACCAAGCTTGATAACTTGGTGCACATTGCCCACAATGTGACTCTTGGCCGGGGTTGTCTCCTAGCCGGTGGGGTGGGGGTTGCCGGGTCGGTGGTCATTGGCGACTATGTGACCCTAGCGGCTCAGGTGGGGGTGGTAGATCACGTGACTCTGGGAGACCGGATCGTGGTGGCGGGCAAATCGGCAGTACGCCAATCCCTTGAGGCGGGGCAAGTTTATGCCGGCGATCCAGCCGGCTTGCACCCACGTTGGCTGCGGCAAAGGGCGATCATCAAGAAGCTGCCGGAGCTGGTCAGGCGTATCCGTTCGTTGGAGAGGCTAACGAATCCTGAAAAGCGAGGCAACAGCGGAGGGGGCTGATCTACATGGCCGGATTTCAACGAACCATTCAATCGGATATATCGATATCCGGTATTGGCCTCCACACGGGCCTGGCCTGCACGGCCACGTTCAAACCGGCGAAGGTGAATTCCGGGATCCGTTTTCTGCGCACGGACCTGGAGGGCGCCAAGCCCATTCCCGCCGTTATTGATCACGTAGTGGACATCTCCCGCGGTACGACCCTCGCGTTAAACGGCAATGAGGTTCAAACTGTTGAACACATCCTGGCGGCGGTCAGTGGTCTGGGGATTGACAACCTGATCATCGATCTCACCGCCAAGGAACCGCCCATCATGGATGGGAGTGCCAAGCCGTTCGTGGATGTCCTGCTGGAGGCCGGTCTGAAGGAGCAAAACGCCAAAAAGGAGGTACTGGTCATCGATCAGCCGGTTTCCTACTCCGATCCGGCCAACCACATCGATATGCATGTGCTACCGTCCGATTCCTTCCGTATCACCTTCATGATGGACTATCCCCACCTCAGTCATCTGGGAACCCAGTTTATGTCCGTCTACAGCATGGAGGAGGATTTTGTCGAGCGCATTGCCCCGGCTCGAACATTTTGCCTCTTAAGTGAGGTCGTACAACTCAAAGAGCAGGGACTGGCCAAGGGTGGATCGATTGACAACGCGGTGGTCTTTGTGGACCAACCCCTTGATGCCGAGGAAACGGCCCGCCTGAAGAAATTGTTCAACATCGATGGCGAGTTGATGGCTGGAGAAGACGGCATCCTGAAGGGGCAGCAGCTCCGTTTCAAGAACGAGGCCGTCCGCCATAAAATCACCGATCTCATCGGGGATTTATCGCTTCTGGGTATCCCTATCAAGGGCCACGTAGTGGCCACGCGCAGTGGCCATGCTTCCAATGTGGCGCTAGTCAGACGATTGAAGCAGGTGTACGGCAAGCGCATCAAGCAGAAGCAGGTGCAACGCGCCCGTTCCAAGGTCAAGTTCGATACCCGGGCCATTCTCAGTCTCCTGCCTCACCGGTATCCTCTGTTACTCATCGATCGCGTCTTGGATGTGGAGCCGGCCAAGTTTGTCAGGGCCCTTAAAAACGTCACGATCAATGAGGAATTTTTTCAGGGCCACTTTCCGGATCAGCCGGTGATGCCGGGGGTGCTGATCCTGGAATCCATGGCCCAGGCCGGCGGCTTCCTGCTCCTGAATACGGTGCCCAATCCGGAAACGAAACTGGTTTACTTTTCTGCCGTGAACAAGGCCCGGTTTCGTCAGGCCGTAACGCCCGGTGACCAGATCATCCTGGAGGTGGAACTGCTGCAGTTGCGCCTGTCCACCTGCAAACTGGGTTGCAAGGCTTTCGTCGATGGCGAGCTCGTTGCCGAGGCCGAATTGATGGCGACGATCGTTGATCGCGAGGACTAAACATTCCCAGCCATATTCACCCCACCGCCATTGTGGACCCACAGGCCCAACTCGGAGTGGATATCACCATAGATCCCTACGCAATGGTCGGCAGTGGGACCGTCATAGGTGACCGCAGCAGGGTCATGGCCCATGCCCATGTTCTGCCCGGCACCACCCTGGGAGCCGATTGCCAGGTGTTTCAGGGGGCGGTCATAGGCGGATCTCCCCAGCATATCGATTTTGAAGAGCATGAGACCAAGATCACCATCGGTGATGGCACGGTCATTCGAGAATATGTGACGGTGAACCGGGGCATGCGTGAAAGCGGCACGATCATCGGATCCCAGGCCTATCTCATGGCCTATGTCCACGTGGGGCACGACTGCCGCATCGGCGACCAGGTGATCCTGGCCAATGGTGTACAACTGGGGGGCTTCGTGCAGATCGATGCGTATGCCTCCATCGGTGGCATGACTCCGGTCCATCAGCAGTGCCACGTGGGCGCCCATGCCTTTGTCGGCGGCGGTTTCCGGGTGGTGCAGGATGTGCCGCCCTATATCCTTGCCACGGGCGAGCCCCTCGGCTTTTCCGGCCTCAATGCCATCGGTCTGCGGCGCCGCAACTTACCGCCGGAGGTCCGGGCCCAAATCAAACGAGCCTACCAGCTGATCTACCGCTCAGACCACACCATTCCTCAGGCGTTGGCCGCCATCAGGCAGGAAATGGCACCGATATCCGAGATACAGACCATCCTCGACTTTATCGAGAGCAGCACCCGTGGTCTCATCTAGACCTTCCATCACTCTCCTGGTTGTGAGTTGCATCCTTACCGGTGTGACATTATTATCCGCGCAGGCCCATTGGGATCAATCAGATTTTGAAAGCTTCGCTCGAGAGGTATCCATTGCTACCGATCCAGCTTCCTTCCCCGGTGCAGAGTTCGCACCCAGTTCGTTCAGCTTGTTCCCGGCGGTCTACCGGCCCGAAGGCCGGACAAGCCAAGGGGCACTGCTGCCGATCCTTGGCCTGCAGTGGTGGGTATCGCCCAACTTGGCCTTTATGGGAGCGCTTGGCAGCGGGATAGGGGATGGCCAGGTTGTGCAGTATCAACGCATCGGTTTTGAATTTCTACCTGGTATCATGGGTATTGGCCCCCTGAACCCCGCAATAGCTTTCGTTCAGGGTCGAATCGATGGTCTGCCGGCCTACACACTGAAGTGGAATGAAATGCGCTGGGGCTACACCGCCCGGTTGGAGCCCTGGCATGCTGGTATTGCCGTGTTGTTCGTCTTTCAACACATTTTTCCCAAAGCGGAGGCGTCTGCGCCGGATGTGCCCCGAAAAATTTCATTAACTTCCAGAGCACTCGCCCTGATGGCCGGTTATGACCTGGTCCCGGGGTTCAGGTTATCGTTGCGAGCCATCATTGTTAACCCCGATCTTTATTCAGGAGGGGCCCAGTTGAGTTTGGCCATCTGATGAAACGTTTAAGCATACTCGGTTCCACCGGCTCCATAGGCACGCAGGCCCTGGAGGTAGTCACCAGCCTGCCCGGTGAGTTCCAGATCGTGAGCCTCACTGCCAGGAAGAATGCCTCGCTGCTGGCTGATCAAGCGGTCGAGTTCCGGGTGTCGGCGGTGGCGATCATCGATGACTCGGCCGCCGCCGAGGTGCAGGACCGGCTTCACGGAACGGGCATCGAGGTGTTGTCCGGTCGCGACGGGCTCCTTGAAATTGCCGGCCGTGACGACGTGGACCTTTGCTTGAACGGTCTGGTCGGCGGCGTGGGGATGGCGCCCACCATCGCAGCCCTGGATGGAGGGGTCGATGTGGCCCTGGCAAACAAAGAGAGCATGGTTATGGCTGGCGCGTACATCACCGAGCTGGCGAAAAAAAAGAAGGCCCGAATCTACCCGGTGGACAGCGAGCATAGCGCCATCTGGCAATGTCTGGTGGGCGAAGACCGGGCCCAGGTCCGGCGTCTGATCCTCACCGGATCCGGTGGCCCATTTCGTGAATGGCCCAAAGAGCGGTTGGCCCAGGTGACCAAGAGCCAGGCCTTGAAACATCCCAACTGGGATATGGGGCCCAAGATCACCATCGATTCGGCCACCATGATGAACAAGGGGCTGGAGGTCATTGAGGCCCGCTGGCTGTTCGACATGGAGCCCCAACAGGTGGATATTGTCATCCATCCCCAGTCCATCATCCACTCGATGGTGGAGTTCACCGATGGCTCGGTGAAGGCCCAAATGGGGGTCCCGGATATGAAAATCCCCATTCAGTATGCCCTTACTTATCCCGATCACCGGTCATCCGAGTGGGACCGCCTGGACCTGACCCAGGTGGGGAACCTGACCTTTGAGCCGCCCGACCTGGAGAAATTCACCTGTATAGGGCTGGCCTACGAGGCCCTGAAGCGGGGCGGTTCCTCCCCGGCGGTGCTTAATATGGCCAATGACCTGGCGGTTTACGCTTTCCTGGACGAGCGCATCAAATTTATCGACATCCCCGTGGTGTTGGGCAAGGCCCTGGCTGACCACCCCTTTGTGGCTCACCCGACGTTGGAGGATATTGAGCAGTTACAGGTCTGGACCGGGCGATATGTCGGAGAGATCATGAAGATTTCGCGAAAGGATCATCTTTCGGAAGAGCCAATCGGATCGGCGTCAGCCTGAGTTCTATTCCCGACTGATCGGGAGGGATGGGGAGACGTCACTTTTTTAATTGTCTTTAGGCCAGGGAGTTGATCGTCTGACAACATGAGATTCATAGGGAAATGAAGGAGTAGTCCATGACTACGATTTTGGCGTTTATATTGATGCTGGGCGTGTTGATATTTTTCCACGAACTGGGCCATTTTCTGGCTGCCCGTTCAGTGGGGGTGCGCGTGGAGCGGTTCTACATAGGTTTTAACCTTTTTGGACTCGGGATCAAGAAAAAGATCGGTCACACTGAGTACGGCCTGGGGTTATTTCCCCTGGGCGGCTATGTGAAAATGGCGGGCATGGTGGATGAGAGCATGGATACGACTATCACCGGGGAGCCGTGGGAGTTTCAGTCCAAGAATACCCTCCAGAAGATTTGGATCATGTCCGCCGGAGTGATCGCCAACCTCATACTGGCCGTGGTGGTGTTTACGGCCGTCACCTTCGCCGATGGCGTGATCGAGAACGATCCAGCTCCCATCGTCGGGGCCTTGGTCCCAGGCTATCCCGCCGAGGGGGTGGGAATGCAGGCCGATGATAATATCACAGCCATCAACGGTCACAACATTACATCCTGGGCGGAGTTGACCGCCCTGATTCATAGCGTCCCTGATGAGATCATTGAAGTGACCTGGGAGCGCTCCGGCGAGACCTTCCATAGCGCCATCAAGACCCGGGCCACCGAAACGTGGGTGAAAGACGAGTTCAAGACGGTGGGCCTCATCGGTATCGAGCCCAAGGGGGTGCGGCGGTCAGTGGGGATTGGTGAGGCGGTGGTGAGCGGCTTCACCACCACCCGGCGCTGGTTCGTCATTACCTACAAGTCCCTGGGCATGATCGTTACCGGTAAGGCCAGCCTCAGGGATATCGGCGGTCCGATTATGATTGCCCAGCTGGCCGGCCAATCGGCCCAGACCGGGCTCGCCTCCTTCCTGCGGTTGCTGGCCATTATCAGCATCAACCTGGCATTCATTAACATCTTGCCCATACCCGCCCTGGATGGCGGCCAGATTGCCGTCGTCTTGATTGAGGCCGGCCTGCGGCGGCCGCTCTCGGTGAAGGTCCGTATGGCCATCCAGCAAGTCGGGATGATGCTCCTGCTGACCCTGATGGTGGTGGTCATCTACAACGATATTATGCGAATATTCAAGTAGGGCTATCTTCGGGGGGCTTGGGGCTCGGCACCTAGTTTATCTCTACCAGCTTGAGCACCATCGTCCCGAAGTTGGTCCTTTGCTCCACCCGGACCGGTGTGCGCCGCTCGTCCATTGCCAACCACAGCTTGAGGAAGCCGCCCACCTTGGTCGTAGGCTGATCGTCCAGCGGTGAGGGGCTGAGCACCAGGCAGTCGAACTCACCGGCAGGCACCTTGATGCTCACCGGGCCCGTCACGGTGATGGCCATGGGGCGTAGCCGTCTGCCATCGAAAATACTCAACTTGAAAGTGGTCCCCCGATCCAGGGGCTGACTCCGCAGGTAATAAATAGCGCCGATGGGGTCAAAAACAGGTCCTTCTGCCGTCAGGGTATCCTTCCCGGCGAGGATCAGCCCGGCTTGAGGGTCCACGAGAACTGTGTCCCGCCGGTGGTAGCTCCCCTCATTAATGTTCCGCAGCATCCTACGCAGCTCCAGCGATTGCGGGTCAAGCCACACGTCCACCCGATCGTCGATGCGGTAGAGCCGGTCGAATAGGGGATTGGTCCTGACCCGAGAGACAATGTGCAGGGCCGTATCGCGGCTCAGGCTGTCAGGGGTCATCACTTCCATGGTGGTCGTGCCGACACTGAATAGGCGGAACCCGGCGGTATAAACCAGCTGCTCACCCTGGGAAAAGGGGTGCGTTTGCCCTACCAAGGGTAGGACACAGCAGAGCATGAGCAGCCAGGACCGGAACAGTGGTCGTAGCCGTCTGGAAGCCGGTCTGTCCAGCTGAAACATATGGTGCTCACAGGGCATTGTAGGCCTTTGCGATGGCGAGATCATCGATAGCGGTGAGGCACAGGAGCGGCTCTTCCCGGTTGGCGCAGATATTCCGCCGGCAAGGGCTGCAGTGCACCGGTTCGGCCACCACGACCGCTCGTGAGCCTAGCGGGCGGGTGATGTCCGGATCTCCGGCCCCGAAGATGGAGACGGTCTTCAGCCCCAGGTTGGCGGCGATATGTCCCAAACCGGAATCCGACGCTATGGCGCCCTCGCATTGGGTCATCAGGGCGATGCTTTGCCGCAGAGTGGTCTCGCCACAAACGGTTGCCACGGCGCCGGTCCGGCCCAGTCGCTGGATGAGGTTGTCGCTTGCGGGTCGATCTTGGCGGCTGCCGATAAACAGCAGCTGGCGGCCCGCTTCCAGGTGCGGCGTGAGGAATTTTACCCATTTGACTAACGGCACACGGCGGGACTCTGCGACACTGGAGGGGAAGACAGCCAGCGGCCGATCCAGGCCCCGTCTGTCCATCTCGGTTGCGGCCCATTGAGCTTCCTCCTTCGTCACCGTGATACCGGGGGGGATAGAAGCAGAGGCAGAGGTAGTTTCCAGGAGCCGTAGGTAGCGGTCCGCCCGGTGCAGAGCCGCTGCGGGCGACGGGAGGGCCCGGGTGAGAAAGGGCGAGCGGAACTGCCCCCTGAAGCCGATACGCACCGGGCTGCGGGCCAACCAAGACAGGTAGGCGGTGCGGAGCGAGTCGGGCAGTATGTAGAAGCGGTCGAGCTCCAACCTGGCCAGGCGGCGGCCACTCCGGGTGGTAGGTCGCAGACCCCTGAGCTGGGACCCTTCCAAGCTGATAATTTCATCCACACTGGGGTGATGCTGATATATCGCCGCGACCCAGGCCTTGGCTATCAGGGTGATGTGTGCATCGGGAAAATACTGCCGGCACCGGTTTACAAAGGGGATGGCCAATACAGCATCCCCGATCCAGTTGGGGGCGTAAATACCGACATTCATGATGTCACGACCTGCTTAGGGCGGCCCTTTATAACGCCCATCTGGTAACAGGGCTCCTCGCGGCAGGGTCGGGGCGGCTGGTCATCACTTGATAGTGTTATCCACCTGGGGTTGATTGGCATGGGTGCCCTCCGCCAGGAGCCGTTCAACTGTTGCCTTGAGTCGTGCCGATGCATGACCATCCAATTGGTGGAAGAAATAACTGCGGTATCGGTCCGACTTTTCAGCCATATCCATCGTGGGGTGGAGGGCTTGATTAACGGCGTCCCCGATCATATCCGGGCGGTTGATGTGGACGAAGGCCCCTTTTAGAAATTCCCGATTGTCGATGGTGAGCACGTATTCTCCATCGGAGTGTTTCAACCGGTCGCGGTCCAGGTTATAGATGACCCCGGTTTTTTTCAAGGCTAAAAAATCGAATACCGTACTCGAAGCTTCACTGATCAGGGTATCGGCCACCGCCATCAGAGGTAGAATATTGTAATCATGAACCGGCACGAGGGCCGCGTGAGGATACTTGCCCACCCGCCGCTCGAAAATCCGGTGCTGCCTGTGAGGGGCATGTTTACCCATCCAACTGTAGTGGTGCAACTTGATGATCAGGTTGTAATCCGTGGTCTCAGTGAAAATATGATCTTTCACCTGGTAGATGCAGGTCGGCTTGAAGGTCGGTGCAAAAAGCACTGTTTCCTTGGACGGATCGAGGCCGTAGCGGGTGAGGATGGCTTCGCGATTGAATCTGTTGGGTTGGAAATAGGGATCGAGCTTCGGCAAGCCTATCTTGAAAATTTCACTTTCACCCAATGCACCTGACGATTCGAGCTGCTCCACGCGGAAATCACCCTCGACAAATATCATGTACTTCGTGCCAGAATGCCGCCTCAGATTGCGATATAGCACGTTCTTGATGCCGGTACCGTGGTTCACAAAGCAAAGGAGCGTGGGGCCGAATTGCCCGGTGTCACGTTTCGTATCGCCCACAAAGACTGCATCGAAGGTCTCATGCTCCTCGGCCCATCTCATGCCGTTCAGCTCCAAATAGGGGATGAAGTCATTCCTTTTGGATATCTTGAACAGTCCCCACTTGCGGTACGGTTCCTGCCCGAGAGTTATAGCGATGTCGAAATTCGGGTCTGACGCGAAAGCGGCTATGATGGGGTCCATGGCCGCCTTGTGATAAATGTATTCGATATCGAAAAGTATTTTGATCATGGTGAGGCGTCCTTGGAGCTATGCGTCCTCAGGAAGCACAATTTGATCATCCCATGTCGGATTGCGGGTCAGCAGAAAACGCAACACCATGAAAGGAAACTTTACCAGTTCCTGAAGGATGTACAAATATTGGCCCCGGCGTTGTCCAAACACCCGAATCCAGAAGGTATCCTTGAAACTGAAGTTACGGATAAAAATGTTCATGGCAGAATGGAAGGTAAAAAGCATGAAAAACGGATATAGCCCGTAGAATCGGAGGGGATGGTATTTACTGACCACCCAATGATAGTATTGGAGGCGATGATCCAGAAGCCGGGTAAGCGACATCGTCCGTCGACCTACGCCGCTCACAATGTTCCATCTCCTCAGGACTTTCGGCTCAGGATCGAACTTCAGGTATTCATCAGGCTGCAGATTCTTGCGCAACTTGTAGAACAACGAATGCTCTTCGTGATCGGACACAATGTGTGGATTCCATCCACCCAGTTTCAAGATAAGGGACCTGCGAATGGAAGAATTGTTGCCATGCAGCCATTGGACTGGTTGTTTAACCTGATTGATATCCGTGTAGGTTCTGCCCTTCAGAAAGAAGGAGAGGGTTAAACAACGTTTGTAGGCCTTCTGTATGTCTTTATAGCGATGGGATCTGCCAAGTTGGCTTAGATGTCCGCCCGACACCCCCAGACAGTGGGGATCGGCGTAGTTTTTCGCATGGGCGGCAATCCAGCTGTCGCCGATAGGCAGGTCATCATCGTCCATAAACAAGACAACATCTCCCTTGCAATGGATGACGCCCGCATTCCTGGCCCCGGGCGGTCCCAGCGGCTGGGATCGAACGACCCTGACCCGGTGGTCATATTTCTCGAATGTGGCCTGGTGCTCTTCCCAATGGGCCGGCGTGCTTTGTTCTAGGACCACCACCTCAAAGTTATCGTAGTCCTGGGTCATACAGACCTCGAGGATTTCGAGCACGTGGGGCAGCCGGTTGTAGGACCGGATGAGGACGGACATGAAGGGATGGGAGAGGGATTGATTCATGGCTCCTGCTGATCAACCTGGGACCGTTTTGATCCTGCCAAACCCCTGTGAGTTGGGAGACCCACCAGGGGAAATCGGCGGGGTGCCGCCTTACGTGATGGGAGCAATAGAAGGTGATCGGGTTATGGGCTGAAACTGCACATCGTAGAGCTGGCGGTACTGGCCGTTTTTCGCCAGCAGCTCTTCGTGGCTACCGGATTCCGCTACCCGGCCGCGGTCCAGAACGATGATGCGGTCGGCATTCTGGATGGTTGAGAGCCGGTGGGCAATGACGATGACCGTCCGGTTTTGCATCAGTTCATCAATGGCCGCCTGGACGAGTTTTTCTGATTCGGTATCCAATGCCGAAGTGGCCTCGTCAAGGATCAGGATCGGGGGGTTTTTGAGTAGGGCTCGGGCGATGGCCAGGCGTTGGCGCTGGCCGCCAGACAGCTTGGCCCCCTGCTCGCCGATGACGGTACCGAGCCCTTGGGGCAAATCTTTGATAAACTCCCAGGCATGGGCAGCTTCGGCCGCCATCCGTACCTGGGCCTCCGTTGCCTGAGGATCGCCGTAGATGATGTTATCCCACACAGTAGTGTTAAAGAGCAGGGTCTCCTGTGTGACCACCCCGATGAGCCGGCGCAGGGAGTGAATTTGCACGTCCTGTATATCATGGCCGTCGACTGTAATGCGTCCACTGCTGATCTCGTAGAACCGGGGAATAAGGTCCACGAAGGTGGACTTCCCTGACCCACTGGTCCCCACCAGCGCCACCACTTCACCCAGATTGATGGTCGCGCTCACGTTATAAAGGGCCGGTTTGCCCGTATCCTCATAGGTGAACGTGACATTTTCGAAGCGGATGGCCTCAGTGAATTGGGTGAGCCTTGCAGCACCGGGTTTTTCAATAATGTCGGGCGGCACATCCATGAGACTGAAGATGCGCTCGGCTGATGCGAGGCCCACCTGTATGTCGGCGTTCACATTGCCGAGGGTGCGAACAGGTTGGAGCATGGCGAACAGGAAAATGATATAGCTCATAAACTCTTCTGGCCCCACGCCGCGACCCAGCAGGACCTGCTGACCGCCGACCCACAACAAGATGACCCCCATGAACACGCCGATCATCTCGTTGATCGGTGTATTCATGTTCTTGAGGGAAAAACGGCGGAATACCAAGTGATAATACTGTTGGGTCTCATCGCGGAACCGCTGGATTTCCTCCTTCTCCCTGACAAAGGCCTTCACAATTCGGATGCCCCGGAGGGTCTCCTGCAGCACGTTCATGACTCCGGCGATCTGTTCCGTGGTGCGCCGCGACCGCTTTCTCAGGCTGCGGCCTAAACGGGTCGTGAAGATCGCAGCCAGCGGAATGAGGGGTATGGCGAGCAGGGAAAGTTGCCAGCTGATGATAAACAGCATGGTGATAAAAACCGCCAGGTTGATGGGCTCCACCACGGCCTTTTGCACGCCGACGGTGAATGCCCGGCGGACAGCCGTGACGTCGTTGAGCACGATGGAAGAAATATGCGCCGATTTTTGCTTGTCAAAATAGGTGAGGGACAAGCCCTGTACATGGCTGAACAGGTCGTTGCGCAGGTCCCGGATAAGGCGATTTTCCATGACCCCCGCAGCCATATTTTTCAGGTAGAGCACCAGGTTCTTGCACAGGAATACGGCCAGCAGCAGCCAGCATAGGTGGGCTAGGGTCTTAAGGGGCGTGGACTGCTGGATGAGGCGGGCGGTCCCCATCTTGAGTTGCTCGTAGACCGAAGCGCCCAGGGGAAGATCGACCGGGTTAACGGGGATATTTTCAGGGTTCACCAGGACGGTGTTGATGAGTGAGGCCACCATCCAGAGGGCGAGGGCATTGAGCGCCACGAACAGAATGGATAGGGCCAGGGTCAGGCCGATCAGGTGCCAGTAACGGGTCAAGTATTTAAGTAGACGGGGAAGGGTCGTCATGGTCGCCTAAAGTTTACCATCGCCTTGACGGATGATTTGCCAGGGTTGGACGGCCGGGTTGACCACCGTACTTCCCCTGGAGCCAGGCAAGAGGCCACCATCGATCAACAGGTCAATGTCGGGGCCGAAGGAATCGATGATGGCTTCCGGGTCCTGGAGAGGCGGCTGGCCGCTCCGATTGACACTGGTAGAGATGACCAGCCCCCTGGCTTGCTGGAATGCGGCCTGGATGAACGGGTGCCTCGGTACGCGGAAGCCTACCATCCCGCCAGGGCTTATCACTGGCTCGGGGAAGGCCTCCGGCTTACGGGGCGCTAGAACGATAGTATAAGGTCCGGGAAGCATTTGGACTAATTTGTCGTTGATCTGGGATGAAACCAATGCATATTCCCCTAATTGGCCGGGACCGCCTACCATGACGCTGAACGGCCCCGTACGTCCCTTGACGGCCATGAGCCGCTCGATAGCCGGCATGTGCAGGCCGTCCACCCCGAAGCCGTAGAGGGTGTCGGTGGGATAGACCACCAGACCGTTGGCCTGAATCGTCTGCCAGAACCGAGCGGGAGCGGCGGGATCGGAGGCGGCTACACGTTTCACTGACGAACTCCTTCTCCTTTCTCAGGATGGGTCTTCCACATGCGGTGAAACCAGAAATATTGCTCAGGGTGTCGGCGGACCATTTCCTCCAGGTAATCGGTGTATCGTTGGGTCAGAACCCTGATGGCCTCTTCCCTCTCATCGGGTAGGTTATGGGTACTGATGGGAACGAAGTTCAGGCGGTAGCGGCCATCATTTTGAAGCAAGCAGGCGCCGAAGAGCATGGGTGCGCCGGTATGGAGCGTGAAGACAGCGCCACCCCTGGCCCTGGACGACGGTTGGCCGAAATAAGTGACCCACACGCCGCTGCGCCGGGCGTCCTGATCGGCTACGAGGCCGAGAAAATTACCTCTACCCAAGAGACGTAACATGCTGCGGGCCGATGTGTTCTTGGGGATGAAACGACAGCCAGTGGCCTGCCTGACGGTCTCCACATACCGGCCCCCCGCACCTCGCTGGGTGACGGCTACCCCGCTCAAGGGATAACCGCGCCGGCCGAGGGCTAGGAGGGTCATTTCCCAGCTGCCGATATGCCCGGTGACGAGGATGGCGCCCCGGCCACTATCCCGGGCTTCCTGGATGTGAGTCTCATCGAAATCGATGATGGATTTCAAATGATGGGCGGAAATGGCGGGTATACGGATGAAATCCATCAGTACCTGGCCGAAGTGCTGGTAGGTGTCCCAGAGAATAGCCCGCCGCTGCCGAGGGGATCGTTCGGGAAGGGCCGTGGACAGGTTCGTCCAGGCCACCGGCTTGCGGTGCGGGAACGCCAAGTAGAGGAAAGCGCCCAACAGACGACCCAGAGCGAGGGTCCAGGTTCGCGGCAGGCGGTTGAAGGTGGCTGCGATAAAGAGGAGAATGTGATAGGCCAAGGGTTGTGATCTACTGAGCTAAGTGATAAGGCGTAAAGTTACCCTGGTATTATCACCCTTATGAAACGGTTTTTCCGACGGAAACACATTGACTTTCCAAGGGTAGGCATCTAATATTATCTCACGATGAGAGTCGCTATGGTCATTTGGGTGCTGGGTATCTTTTCGGTGGTTTCACCGGCGGGACTGGTCTATCGGGTACCCATTCAAGGCATGATTGACCTGGGGCTGCCAGCCTACGTGGAACGGGTGATTGAGCAAGCCCAGGAGGAGGGCCCCGACGTCATCATATTCGACATCGATACCTTCGGTGGCCGCATCGATGGCGCCACCCGCATCAAGGATGCCATCATGTCCTCGCCGGTGCCCACCGTAGCCTTTATCAACCGCCGGGCCATCTCCGCCGGTGCCCTCATCTCCCTCGCGTGTGAGAAGATTATCATGACCAGGGGCGCCACCATCGGCGCTGCCACCGCCGTAGACCTCGAGGGCAAAAAGGCCAGTGAGAAAGTTATCTCCTACATGCGTGAGGAGATGTCTGCCACTGCCGAAGCCCGGGGCCGGCCCCCACGGATCGCCGAGGCCATGGTGGATGAGGAACTGGAAGTGCCCTATGTCATCATTGAGGGCGATACGGTGCGACTGGACGATGTGGAGGGGAGCCGGGAAGGCAAACTCATCACCCTGACCACCGAGAAGGCTATTAGGTTGGCCATGGCCGATGAGCAGCAGGATTCATTCGAGGAGGTCCTGGCGAGCCTGGGTCTGGGGAATGCCACGGTTATCAATTTCGCCCCCAACTGGTCGGAACGCGTCGTACGGTTCATCACCGATCCCATCGTCAGCAGCCTGCTCATGACCATTGGGTTCCTGGGGCTGATTTTCGAGATCAAAACGCCCGGTTTCGGCGTCGGGGGTATCATTGGCACCCTTGCACTGGCCCTCTTCTTCGGTTCCAGCTTTATCGCCCAGTTGGCTTCCTTTACCGAAGTGCTCATTTTCCTGGGAGGCCTTAGCCTGTTGATCCTGGAAGTGGTGGCCATCCCCGGCTTCGGTCTGGCGGGGATCGGGGGGGTCGGTCTCATGCTCTGGGGCATGTACAAGATGTTGTTGGGCGAATTTCCCACCCCCGACCAGCTGGAACGGGCCTTTGTGGGTCTGAACATCGGCATCCTGGGCGCCATATTCGGTGGGATCCTCCTGCTCAGGGCCTTTGTGACCAGCAAGTTTTTTCGTAAGCATGTGCCGATGTCCTCCGAAGAAGACTACAGTGTCGCCGTCGGGCTTGAGTCCCTGGTGGGCCAGATAGGCGTCACATTGACGGCCTGTATGCCCAGCGGGAAAGCCGATGTGGGCGGTCACCAACTGAACATCACCACCCAGGGCGAATACCTTGATAAAGGCGCCTCGGTAGAAATCATTTCGGTTGAGGGGAATACCGCCCTGGTGCGCCACGCCCCACCGACAAAAAAGGAGTAGCTGTCCCATGGAAGGTCTCGTTTTTATTCTCCCCATCGTCCTGATCGTATTCTTCCTGTTTCTCTATCTGGTGCCAGTGGGGCTGTGGATTCAGGCCCTGGTGTCTATCGGCTGGGGGCAGGTCCCCATGCTCAAGTTGATCATTATGCGGATCCGGAAAATCCCCCCCCGGCAGGTGGTGGATGGCATGATCAATCTGCACAAGGCGGGACTTAAGGATATCGCGACAGATGACCTGGAGACCCACTATTTGGCGGGTGGTTCTCTGTCCAAAGTGATCTATGCCCTGATCGCGGCCGACAAGGCCAACATCGCCCTGAACTACGCCACCGCCACGGCCATCGATCTGGCTGGCCGGGACGTGCAGGAGGCGGTGATGACCAGCGTCCATCCCAAGGTTATCGACTGCCCCGCGACGGGCAACATCAGCGCGGTGGCCAAGGACGGTATCCAGCTGCTGTCCCGGGCCCGGGTCACGGTACGCACCAACATCGAGCAGCTGGTGGGTGGCGCCACCGAGGATACCATCATCGCCCGGGTGGGTGAAGGGATCGTCAGCGCCATCGGCTCAGCCAAGGACTACAAGGCGGTACTGGAGAATCCCGATACCATCTCAAGGGCGGTGCTGGACCGGGGCCTCGATGCCGGGACGGCCTTTTCGATCCTTTCCATCGATATTGCCGATGTGGACGTAAGCAAGAACATCGGGGCCGACCTGCAGACCGAGCAGGCCGAGGCGGACCTCAAAGTGGCCCAGGCCAAGGCGGAGACCCGCCGAGCCATGGCGGTGGCGGCCGAGCAGGAATTTATCGCCAAGGTGCAGGAAATGAGAGCCAAGGTGGTGGAGGCCGAGGCCGAAGTGCCCAAGGCCATGGCCCAGGCCTTCCGCGATGGTAACCTGGGGGTCATGGATTATTACGGCATGAAAAATATCCAGGCCGATACAGGTATGCGGGAGTCTATCGCCGGACCGGGCAAGGGTGAAGGGGGCTCGGGCCAAGGATCTAAACCGCCCAAGTAGGCGTAGCCCCCTTGTTTGATATTGATAACCCTATTATCTGGATTGTGGCCATCTGGTGGCTGCTCACCACTTTTCTGGGTGCCAAGGCCCGGCGGAAGCGGCGTGCCAAGGCCACACCTCCGGAGAGTCAGATTTCCCCCGTACCAGGACCGGGTCGGAAGTGGGAAGAGCCAAGTGATATTGGTGAGGTCGAGCCTGATGCAGAGGAAATGGAGCGGGAACCAGCGCTCCCGCCAACGCCCGTCCGGTCGAGCGTCGGGCCGGCACTATCTATGGAGAAGATCTGGCGTGGCCTGGGCATTGAACCGGAGGTGGTGCAATTTCGACGGCCAGCCGACGATGAGGTGGAAGTTGTCGAGGTGGCGTCACCGGCCCCGGAATCCGAACCGGTCAAACTGGCCGCACCGCAACCCACCAGGGTGCCTGAGCGTGCGGTACATGAAACATCTGCTCCTCCCACGGCCCATCGGCGCGGTGGTCACACCATCATTCAAGCTGTGGATGGATTGACGCCCCTCCAGCAGGCGGTGGTCCTGAAAGAGATACTGGATCGTCCCAGGGCTTTGCGCCGAGGCATCCGCTAAGTTGGCCTATAAGCAGTGGACTAGCCTGGACCAGGTGGACCACTATGCCCGGACCCGGTACCGTCACTGGGATCAGCGCTGGCTGGACCGCCGGGAGCAAAGCCTGGTGAGAGAATTATTCACCCGCTATGGGTTACGGGGCCAGGTCTTGGACGCCCCTGTGGGTTACGGACGCTTCCAGCCGCTGCTGGCCGAGTTCGGAGCGGTCCATGCCCTGGACTTTAACTTCTATGCCGCCCTTTACCAGCTGAAGCGTCTGGGTCTGGCCCGGGGATCGGTAACGGGTGCCGCCGAAGCGCTGCCCTTCAAAGGGGACAGTTTCGATGTTGTGTTCTCCTTCCGCCTGCTCCAGCACATGCACGAGCCGGACGAGCGACGGGCCATTTTCAGGGAATTCTGCCGGGTCAGCCGCCAATGGGTAGTGGTGTCACTCTACTTGATGTCGCTGGGGCATCGCCTACACCGCCGGTTAGTGAAGCAACCCTCGCGCATCACCATGCTCACCCGCCGGGAGATGCTGGCAGAGGCCGAAGGGGCGGGCCTGACCCTGGTGCGGATCGCGTCGGTCTTGCCGGGGTTGCATGCCCACCATGTCTGCCTATTTTCCGTTGGCAAGGCTGCGTAGACGGGCCTTCCGCCGCCGCCGCCCGAGCAACTTTTCCCGGTACCGGTGGTACCCGGTCTCCCAGTCACTGACAGGGGCTGTCTCCCGTCCGTAAACCTCAAAGAACCGGTGGGTCAGGCGAGCTTCCAGATGGGGATCTGAAGCCTCGAAATTCAGGCGGGCCAAGTCGAGCAGGCGCGTTCGGGGAGCAAGCCTCTGCCACCTGCGTGCCCGGTTCAAGTCAACAATATACACCTCACTGTTTTCGGTCACCAAAAAGTTGGCGGTAGTCAGATCCCGGTGGAATATCCCACCGCTATGCATGCGGGCGATGCTCAGGGCCAGATCCGTCACAGCGGCTTCCTTGAGCGTGTCAAAAGCCTCGGACTTGAGGAAGGACCGTAAGATCTGGTGTGGCGTGATGTTAGCGGTGATCAGGAAGTTCTCCTGAATGAAGCCTCGGCGTCGACGGCTATAGACGAACAGGGGCTCCGGGGTTCGGACGGACACCTGTTCTAGGGCTCGGGCGATGGTCCAGCTGGTCATGGCCCGACCGTGGAGGGTGGGGCTCAGATAGTAATGGATCGGGCTGCGCCAGCCAAACCATTTGATAACCAGGGACTGCTCACCAGTGCCCAGTTGCGCCACCAAGTTGGGTTGCTCCCGGTAGATGTGTTGGGCCAGCTGACCGACACTTTCCCTGGACAGAAGGTCATCAAGGGTCAGTGATGGCGGTAACCGGCCTATAGTGGTGACCGTCGAGGCTAGGGTAAGGATGATGATTCGCTGGTGAGATTATTGTGGAGGGCCTCAAACTGTTTTTGGAACTCGTCTTCGGTGCCGTCATTGGTTATGACGAAATCGGCCCGGGCAATCTTCTCACTGTCGGGCATTTGGAGGCGTATTCGCTTGCGGATATCCTCCTCCATGAGGGTGCCTCGCTCCAGAGCGCGTTTGACCCGGAGTTCCTCATCGGCCACCACGACAATGGTGACATCCAGGTACTGTTCCAGTTGAGCTTCAAAGAGCAGGGCAGCATCAAGGACGAAGAGGGCCACGCCCTGCCGACTGGCGGTAATCATCTGGCGATCAGCGGCTTGCACCACCTCGGGATGGATGATATCGTTGAGGCGCTGCTGTCTCTCCGGTTTGGCGAAGGCATATTCTGCCAGGCGCCGGAAGTCCAATTCCCCCGCTTTATTGAGTATGTGATCGCCGAAGGATGCGATGACCGTGCGGTAGACCGATTCGGAGCGGAGAAGAATCAATTTGGCTTCTCTATCGGCGTCGAACACGTGGGCGCCTCGTTCACCGAAATACTTAGCCAGTATCGACTTTCCGGAACCGAGCCCCCCGGTAATACCAATTCGCAACACGGTCACTTACCCCTACCGGCCTATTTTCCAGCAGGGAGAACGGCCAAGATCCTTTGAAAGATAACCTCCACCGGACCATCACCATCAATCTCATGGAGCAGGCCAGTGGGTCGATAATAGGATAGCAAGGGGGCCGTTTGCCGATTATAGACCTCCATTCGCTCATTGATGGTCTCCGGCTGGTCGTCTTCGCGCTGAACCAGCTCGCCACTGCCGCAATTATCACATTTACCCATGATTTTCGGGGGCTGAATCACTAGGTTGTACACCGTGCCGCAATGGGCGCATGTGCGCCGCGCGGTGAGACGGGTAAGCAGAATCTCCTGACGGACTTCCAGAGCTATGATGGCATCCAACTGAACGTCCATTCGTTCCAGAATGATGGCCAGCCCGACGGCTTGCGGCACAGTCCGGGGGAATCCATCCAGCAGGAAGCCCTCGTGGGTGGCAGGCTCCCGGAGTCGGGTTGCAACCATTTCCTGGATGAGCTCATCGGGGACTAGGTTGCCTTTGGACATGACCGCCTGAGCCCGTTTTCCCAGATCGGATGCTTCGCGGACATGTGCCCGTAGCATGTCGCCCGTGGCCACATGGGGGATCTTGAAGTGCTCGATGAGCCGCTGGCCCTGGGTCCCTTTCCCCACGCCCGGTGGACCGATCAGAACTAGGCGCATGCGGAAGCTGGTCTCCAGGGGGACAAACGGTTGTGTGACGGAATTCTGTGCACTGGCGGCATCGTTATTGCCTCGATAGTTATAAAATCACTCCAAATAGGGCGGCGGCGATCGGTCCCCTGATGAAACGGTTGGCCACAGCGGGAGGCCTGCATCATGGCGAGATGGTTGCTTCTTGGGTGGGCATGTCGGCAAGGAGAGCAGTGATCTTGGTGGTCAACAGGTCGATAGCGACCCGGTTATGTCCCCCCTCAGGGATGATGAGATCGGCAAAGCGCTTGGTGGGCTCCACAAATTGGTCATGCATGGGACGCACGGTCCGATAGTACTGGTCCACCACCGATTCGAAGGAGCGGCCGCGACGTTGCATGTCTCGGGTCATCCGTCGAATGAACCGTACATCGGCGGGGGTATCCACATAGATTTTGATGTCCATCAGTTCCCGCACGGCGCGGTCAGCCAAAATCAGGATGCCCTCAAGGATGATGAGTCTTTGGTTACAGATGCGCCGGGTCTCGGACTTGCGTGTATGGGTGGCGTAATCGTAAATGGGGACGTCCACTGGTTGACCGCTCAAGAGAATCTTGAGGTCCTGTTCCATCTGCCTGAAGTCGACGGAATCGGGATGGTCGAAATTAACCCTGGCCCGCTCGCTGACCGGGAGGTCTTTGAGGTCGTGGTAATAGGCGTCCTGCTCCAGGACTACTAGATCATCCCGCCCCAATTCCTGGGTCAGTGATTTGGCAATGGAGGTCTTCCCCGAACCGGAGCCTCCAGCAAGTCCAATGAGGATGGTCTTGGATTCAGGGTCCATGACAATCAAAGGGATAGGCCAGCAGCTCCAATGTGGCATACATTTTGGGTGGCTGGTCATCGTTCCCCACCAGGTAGTTGGGAATCTCGCCGCACTGTTCGTGAATCACCCCATGACACGCCCCGCAGGGAGTGCTACCATTTTCAGAGATAACAACCAGGGCCTTAAACCCACCCTCACCTGATGCTATGGCCCCGAAAATGGCAACCCGCTCGGCGCACATGGTGGTGGGATATGCGCTCGATTCGATGTTACAGCCAGGGTAGACGTTTCCAGAAGTTCCCAGTACCGCCACCCCGACGGGGTAGCCGCTGTAAGCGGCTCTGGCTCGTTGCTGAGCCAATCGAGCTTGACGGATAAGATCAGGAATGTCGGCCATGACGCACCGACAATTTACGACCGCGGCCAAAGATAGCCATGTAGGAAAAACCGGCCACAAAGCCGCCGATGTGTTCGAACCAGGCAATACCACCGCTCAGCTCCGTCTGCAGGCTGACCATGCCGTTGATGGCCTGTACCAGGAACCACCATCCCAGGACTACCATGGCCGGGAGGCGGATGGTGGTGATAAAAATGACGATGAAGACCAGTACATGAATCCGTGCCCGTGGGTAACGCACCACGTAGGCCCCCAGGACACCGGAAATAGCGCCACTGGCTCCCACTACCGGTAGCATGTTATCCGGGGCCATGAGCAGGTGCAGCAGTCCGGCCGCCAGGGCCGTGAGAATGTAAAAACCGAGAAACTTGTAATGCCCTAGGGCCCCTTCCACGTTGTCGGCAAAGACATAAAGAAATAGCATGTTACCGATAATGTGCATCCATCCGCCGTGAAGAAACGGAGCGGTGAACAGGGTGACTATACCCGGCAACAAGTACAGATCACCAAGGCTGCTCCAGGATATATGTCGATAGGCCTGGCCCATGATATCCCGATTGAAATCGAGGACGGTTTGTGCATCAGCACCCCAGAAATAAGCCGGGATAAGCCCGAAACGGAGGGTGAAACTCTGTTGGGCCAGCAGGTCGGGGAGCAACATCTGGTAGCCGAAAATAAGGACATTCGTCGCCAGGATGGCGTAGGTGACATAGGGGACGAGGATCCGGGGGTTATCGTCTTTGTAGGGGAAAAACATTACTCAATGATGAATGTAATGCTTTTTGTGGCGGAATTGCCTACCTGATCGGAAGCGGTGACGATCAACTCATGATTTCCGAGTCCCAGGGGGGCCGGTAGAACGTAGGTTATCACTTCCCTCAAGGTGTTGTATTCGAATATCCTGGGCTGGCCATCCAAAGTCATTGAAATGGCTGTCTCGTCCCGAATGCCCGCCAACGCATCGGAGACATTAATGCGAATCGTGTGTAGGTCTCTGGACTTATAGGTCCCACCCTGTCCAGGGCTTTTGAATTCGATACTGGGCGGCTGAGTCTCTTCGAGGAGGACGTACACTTCACCGCTGGTAGCCAGAGTGCGGTAGGCCCGGGTCTTGATGAGGTTGTCCCGGCTGGTTGACCCCGCCGGAGTCATCAATTTCCATTCCTTTTGGTGGTCAAGATAGAAAATACCGGCGTGATCTGGCATCATCCGGTTGGTGGGCACCTTCATCTGAATGCCCATGGGATTGTTGAAGGGCCGGGAAAGAGGTCCGACTTCCACCGGGTGTATCACCGGGTTGGCCCCTTTGGGTAGGGATACCTCGGTCGAGTTGAACCAGACGAACGTGCTGTCATAAAAGGTCCCTGGAAGGAATTCGAGCAGGAAAATTCCCTCCTCATCTTGGAGTTCCCGCCGCTGGGTGGGTGGCACCACAACCCCCTTAATCGGCAGGCGCACTTCATAGGCGGGGTCAAGATCCACCCGCACGATCAGCTCCTTCAGACCGATGAGCTGGGCCAGGTAAAAGGGGGGCGAAAGGAAATCGACCGGGCTGACCATTTGGGTGGGATAAGGTTGCACCCCGGCACTGGTATGCAGCAGGAGCTCCGGGGGATTGGGGAGGTAGTAGTCGCTGCTCAGCTGAAAGATAACACCCATATCTCCATGCTCGATGCGCAGGGTAAACTTGCGTTGCCGGGTGACGTCCTCGATGGGTATGAGGCTGATATGGACCGGCTCCAGTCGGGCTCCCCAGTGGTCCACCCCTATGATCTGGAGGATGCGGCGACGACCTTTGCCCCGAGGGACCAGGAACCGTTGGCGTTTACCGGACGATGGCTTGGTCCGATGGCTGAAATGATCAACCTGCCGCCCCCGGATATCGAAGAAAAAGACGTGGTACTGGCGTAGAGGGGCGCTGGAATCCACAGTGATGATCCAGCCGTTTTCGTCATCAGACCACTGTGCCGCGGCTTCCAACTGAGTAGGCGGTGTGTGAGCCAGCACGCCCCGGAGGATGGCTACGTTCAGCTGTTTGTCCCAGATTTTGATCACGAAGGGGTGATATCCCGGTGTCAATTCAATGGCCCCCCGTGACCTCGGTTGTATAAACGATAAAGACTCAGAACCTCGCGAGACGAATAGGCGGTGGAAATCATCGTGTTGTTTTCGATAGAGACGATAGTCCCGCTCCAGTTCCATGAGCCGCCCTTCCCGGAATTGGTAGCGGTCGAATTGGATCGCATAATGCCGGATGCCATCGATGGTGAGGCTCAACCCATAGACGGTCTGCCGATAGCGCATACCCGGGAGTCGATCATAGGCCTCGATGGCCAAGCCGAAAGGGCCATCGACCGACAACGTGTCATCGAGAACGTAGCTGTGGGGCCCCACCTTCCGGGTTGGAATCACCGATGGGAGCGGCGAGCCATGGGCCACCGTTTCCGGCGAGAGGGGTATCACTGCCAGGGCGGCGATCTCCGGCCAAAGACTATCCGGGAAAGTAAAGCCGTGGGTGAGGGGGTTGAGGGGCCGGTTGTTTTGATCGCGCAGTTCGAAATGCAAGTGGGGACCGGAAATCGAGCCGGTGTCGCCGGTGTAGGCGATCACGTCACCCTTTCTTACGGGGAGATCAGTAGCTGTAAAATGCAGTTCAAGAGCATACTGGCCCAGTTCGGTTTGGCGCCGCCCCACCAGCCTATCGATCTCGGGGGTGAACCGCTCCAGATGGGCATAAACCGCCACCCGTTTGTCATTCAGGCGTAGATAGACGGTGCGGCCATAGCCCTGGGTACTGACGAGCAGACGCTCTATATAACCGTCTTCTACCGCGTAGACTTCGTACCCTCGGCCGCCGTTGGTGGCGACGTCAATGCCGGCGTGGTACCGACGCGTTCGCATATCACCATAGGTGGCCGTAATGCGCTGGCTGGCACTCGTAGGCCAATGGTAATTTTGGCCTTGGCCGGTGGTGACGAGCAGGGAGACTCCCAGCGTCATGAGGCAATGGATACGAGTGGTAGATTTCACGAGGCGGGAATTTAAAGCCGCGAGGCGGGATATTAAAGCACCCTCGCCAATCGGTCAAAGATCATACCCCTGCCCGGGGCCGATCTATCTTAAAATGAAACCGCCCCAGTCAGATCGGGGGGGTGTACCGAATAGAGTGAAAATTCTGGAGAGTCTATTTGCTGGCGTCTGCCGTTTGAATGACAGCGCCTTTAACTTTATTGGCGCAATAATCGTTGACGGAGGCTTGGAAAGCGCCGCCACGGGCCTTCCATTGCATGTGCTGGCAGTAGCAGTTCGGACAACCCATTGTACAATCTGGGATTGCTCACTTTCCCCTCATAAAAGATGTTGCTTCAAGGATAAATTAGGCGTTTTATTCCCTATTACCTAACATGGGAATAACGACCTGGTTAAAATTCTATAAAACTATCGGCTGGATGTCATCACGGCCACGGGAGGTACTCTTCTCACCGGGTTATCCCCAACCAAAACGGCTCCTGTTCTTGTTTCCGATCCTTGTAGAACATTTTGACGAAAGCATCTATATTCTCAGGCGGCTGGAGCGGCATCCCGGTGCCACCATCCTGCTGGCTATACCCTCACTTTTCCGGGACAGGATCCCAACCCCATCACATCAGATATTCTATTTTCCCTTCCTGAAGGGGAAGTTGTCGAAAGTCGAATTGGAAGTGCTCCAGGCCCGCTTTCGGTACGATTCTTTTGATGCTGTGATCAATCTTGATCCGCATCTTAACTTGGGAATGGCCCGGGCTATAAGCATGATTCGGGCACCCAAGCGCATCGGGGTTTCGGGTCCGGGAGCCGATGACATCTACAATATACAGATCCAAACCCAACCATCAAGGCCACTTCGAGCGGCTTACGACCAAATGCTCAATCTGTGTGATCTGGGGCCGCTTGGTGAGCATCCCGACTACCGTGTTTGGGGTTGATCTATAGGCACCCTTGTAAGGATTACAGCTGCGAGTAGGTTGTGGGTGTCAAGATAACATCAGTGATATTGGAGACCGTACCTTTGTATTCTTCAACCTGGCTGAGGCGTTGCCATTCCGGGTGGCTTACGAAGTCATTCCAGTTTTTATCACGGGCAGTCATATCGTCGAAGGCGAGCAGATAGGCCAGGTTCGGCATCTTCGGTCCGATGAGCGTTTCACCGAACAGCACCGGCTGTAAGCCGGTCTTACGGAAGATTTCGATTTCACCGCCGTCGTTGAACATATCGATCTTCAGTTTAGCTGCCCTCTTGCTGTGGCTTTCATAGATGCGCAGCTCGTAGACACGTGATGTCTTGGCCATGGTTGCCTTAGGCAGCTCCATTTTGGGTATCCCCTCGAAGGCCACCATAAGCGAACTCTCCACGCGCACATATCCGGGATCAGCCAGGGACCGGTTGAGAAATTCCGCCCCGGCCTTCAGGTACTTGTTGTCCTTTAATAGTCGTGAATCGGCGGTGGCAAATGATTCCAGGGAGGGGTAAGGCAGAAGCATATAAAGGGTCGGCAGGGTGGGACCGTACTTGGCCGTGAAAACCCCCACGGGCTCGATCCCCAGGCGGTTGTAGGCCGGGAGGGCAGCGGCCCGTAAATAATCGTTCAGGGGTTGTGCCTTGGCAAAATTGAGCAGCTGGTATTGCCGTAGTTCGTAGTACTCACGGTCAGCTCCGGCTGGATTCGCTGCGGTCATGGTGCTCAGGGGCGCTACCCCGGCCAGGGCGGTGGCGGAGAGGAAGGTGCGTCTTTTCATGGTGCAGTCCTTTTATTGAGTCTGTTTGGTTTCGTCTACAAGGGATCCTGTCAGCTTTCAATGAGCCATTCAATATGGAACGGGCAATTTACCAACGAAAGTGTCGGGAGAATGACTGGCAAGACACGGGCGCTTTGACCGACCTGCACGGCACCAACCCAGCTCCTGGCTACAACCGGTCGCCATTGAGTTCGACGAACGTTCCCCGTTCCGGCCTTTCCGGTTATATACTTGAACTGCCCACTCCGGGGTAAAAGGCTAACTTTTATTCGATAGGGGTGCCACACACTGACCTTCACAGATTTTAAACGTTACAGCTTGCAATCTTTACTTCAGTTGTGTATAGTATCGACCGGAACTAGTTTCCCGGTCAGTGCGTTGCCTGCTGTGAAACAAATATAGGAGGTAAGTCTGTGGCTGAGGCAAAACAATCTCTGATGAAATCCATGTTTCGGGGCGATATCCTCGAAGGACTGGTCTTTCCCTATCCTACCTTAGACGCCGATGAAGCTGACATGGTGAAGATTATTGAAGATAATCTTCTGAAATGGGCCCGGGACAACTTCGATGCGGGGCAGGCGGATACCGAAGCAAAGTACCCCGATGGTACCCTTGAGACCCTGGGAGAAATGGGCATCTTCGGTCTTATCATCCCCGAGGAATATGGCGGTCTGGGTCTGAGTCAGACAGCCTACGCCCGCATCTTCGAGTCGATAGCTGCCATTGACGGCTCCCTACCGGTGACCTTGGGCGGGCATAGCTCCATCGGGATGAAGGGATTGCTGCTCTATGGCACTGAGGAGCAAAAGAAGAAATATCTCCCTGACCTGGCCACCGGAAAGAAACTGGCCTCCTTTGCCCTTACCGAGCCAGGCTCAGGGAGCGACGCCGCCTCGATCCAAACCAGGGCCGTTCGCCAGGATGATGGAACCTGGCTACTCAACGGGCAAAAGATATGGATCACGAATGGGGGGTATGCCCAGTTCTTTACTGTCTTTGCCAAAACAGCGGTTGAAATCAATGGTGAGATGAAGGATAAAATCACCGCCTTTATCGTAGATGGCGATTTACCCGGGTTCACCCGAGGGCCTGAAGAGCACAAAATGGGCATCAAGGCCACCAGTACAGTACCGCTCTATTTTGACAATGTGGTCTTGTCGCCCGATAGCGTGTTGGGTGAGGTGGGCAAGGGGTTTGGGGTGGCCATGCACATCCTTAATTCGGGTCGGTTGGGACTGTCCGCCGGGGTCGTTGGCGGCGCTAAAGCGATCCTGGAGAAGGTGGTGAAACATACTCGGGAGCGCCATCAGTTTGGACGACCTATTGAGGACTTTGAACTCATTAAGGAAAAGGTCTCTCGAATTACGGTTGATATCTACGTGGCCGAAAGTATGGTCTATCTCACCGCCGCTTTAGCGGATCGTGAGGGGGTTGATTTCTCGCTGGAATCGGCGATCTGCAAGGTGCGGGCCAGTGAGATGGGCTGGGGCATGGCCGATGACAGTCTTCAGATCATGGGTGGGCTAGGGTACATGAAGGGTTATCCTTTTGAGCGGGTCCTCCGGGATACTCGCATCAACCTGATCTTTGAAGGGACCAATGAGATACTGCGACTGTTCATCGCCCTGGCGGGCATGGAAGCACCTGGTGAATATCTGAAACAACTGGGGCAGGCCCTCCAAGGGCCCATCCGGGGGTTTGGATTTTTGGCTGACTACGCCTTTACCCGGGCCAAGGAGGCGGTGACCACCCCCCGGCTTGTAAAGGTGCATCCATCTCTGGAACGTTATGCGGGCTACCTGACTAAATATGTGGAAAAATTTCACAAGTCGGTGGACTCGGCGATCATGAAATTCGGGAAGCGGATCATAGACCGAGAACTGATGCTTCAGCGGTTCGCGGACTGCGCCATCGACTTTTACGGTATGCTGGCGGTCCTTTCCCGGGCTACCAGTCGTATAGAGGCGGTGGGTGAGGAAGCCGCCAAACCCGAACTGGATATCGTCCGCATTTATTGTGAAGGGGCTTGGCGTCGGGTCCGCCGCAATCTGCGGCAAATTCGTCGGCACGAGGATCGGCCCGTGAGACGGCTGGCGGCCTACGTTACCCAACGCCAGAAATACGATTTTCCGACCTGATCGGTCGCAGCTTGAGACGCAGTGGGAGGGGCGCCGAAAAAGGGCTTGTTGACCAGGGGGCATCCGCTTACATTTGGCCGCGTTTTATAGGAGGTGATGATGAAGTTGGAGGCTATCGTTTGTCCAGAGTGCAATGAACCGCTCGAAGAGCAGGAGCTTGCCAAGTCATTGATTTGTCCTAAATGCCGTACCAACTTGAAAAACCGGAAGTACCTGGACTTCGTGGAATTTCTCATGGCCCAGGGAATTGTCACCGATATGGATTTCTTTGACCAGGCACTCTACGGGGCGGATGTGGTCTTTGAGCAGGATATCGAAGAAGGGGACGAAACCGACCCCAATGAGTTTGAAAAGATCGAGCACCAGATCCATCACCTGGATGAGGATGTAGATCTGGACGAGGTGACCACCGATGAAGAGGAATTCCGGCAGTGGGAAGGCCTTGAAGAGGATTGGGAAGAGTTCAACCGGAGACAGGATGTCACCAAGTCTAACTGACCTGTCAGACACTACCAGGGGAAATCAGCAGCCATGAGCAAACCCGGCGATCAAAAGACCAAACAGATTCAAATTGAGCTCGATGAACAGGTCGGCGCAGGCAAGTACTCAAATCTGGCCATCGTGACTCATTCACCGGCTGAATTTATCATCGATTTTACGCAGGTGATGCCCGGTTTGCCGAAGGCCCGGGTCCGTTCACGCATCATTATGGCGCCCCTGCATGCCAAGGCGTTTGCCCTGGCGATGATGGAAAATGTCAAGAAGTTTGAGAATCGCTTTGGAGAGATCCATGTCTCCCAGGAGGACTGGCTCAAGCAATTCGGCTTCAAGCTGCCATCTGACGCGATACCTAACTGATTGCTTGGGCGGGCCTCTTGATTACCCACTGACCTGGACTGCCTCGCCTGCTGAATGATCGGGGACCATAGCGTTCGGTTAGTTGCCCACCGCTTTTAAAGATTCATCGATAGGCTCAGAACCACTTGCCGACCCAGCTCGGCGCCACCGACTATTTCCCGGTGCACATCGTTGTTGACATTATTCAGGTTGGTCTTTATGGTGTAGGTGTCATTGATGCGGTACCCCAGGTTGATATCGGCCACGGTGTAGCTATCAATGGTGCCGAAAAATACACCCGCCGCCCAGTCGAACTGGGGGATATGACGAATGCTCAGGTTGGACCACCACCGGCTATTTGGGCTGGTGTAGGACAGACTGGCCGACAGTTTATAGGCCGGGGCATTAATCGGGTCCTTGGCCTTGGTGAGCGGATTGTCAAAGGCCTGTTTTCCAAGGTAGGAGATTCGCATTTCCCCGGATAAATTTTGGGAAAAGAAGTAGGCCAGGCTGAAGTCCAGCCCCCCCACGGAGACGCTGCCGTAATTTACATTGGTCAGGATGAATTCCCTGGGGTTGGCAAAGTCCCGCAGGTCATCAGGGGTGCCTTCGATGCCGTCGGGCCCGGGCAGGATACCGTTGTGCTCCTCCGTGCCGATGATGCCCAGCACCTTGAAGTTTTCCAGACCGTCCGACGTGTCCAGCACCACCGGTGTAATCCAGGTTAGATCAGAAACGAAGTTCTCGTACCAACTGTTGTACAGGTCCAGGGTGACGCGCATACGGTTGCCAAGGATGCCTACATAGCCGGCCTCTACGGTGAAGATTTCTTCGCTGAACACGGCGTCCAGGTCCAGGATGTCTTCGGCCTGCACAAACTGGGCCGGCCGGCCCAGCACAGCCGGAATAATCAGCACGGCCCCAGCCGGGACCTCGGCCAGATCGAACTCGGTAGGCGACAGGGGCCGGACGTCGATCATCATGAGGACGTCATTGGCGCTACGGGTGTAGTTGTAGCCGTTGGCGTTGCCCCGGGCCTTGACGAAGGTGGCCGAACTCAGTCCCACCAACAGGTCCAGGTAGAGCCCCTGGGAGGTGGGCGTGTTGAACGCCTTGGCTGCTGTAAGACGGAAGGTTTGATTTTCTTTCGGTTTCCATAGGAGACCTACCTTGGGGGAAAACTGGGGAGCATAGGATAGGGTCCCC
>JADFNF010000090.1 GCA_022563485.1 Fidelibacterota bacterium
CAGTCAATGCCAAAGTGATCAATGGGATGAGCGTCAAGGTTTGAGTATATTTGAGGAGTCGAGTTAATCCCTTATGGCAGTTAATATCCTCCTAAGCATGGTAGTATGACAGCGTCAGCTGGCTCTAACCGCGTTGTAGAGCAGCAGCTTATCCAAATGTTGCGGAAGATAGAGGAGGAAATGGAGGGCGATTGTATCACCTATCATGGCCCCATTGGATTTGGCATTGACTACTATATCAGGGAGGCGGTTGAGGGAATAAATGACCGGAAGAAAAGGATTATCTTTATACTCCAAACCGATGGAGGCAATGCTGGGACAGCTCGGCGCATCTCGGACATATTGCGCACCCATTATAAGGAAGTACATTATCTAATACCTAGTCATGCGATGTCAGCAGGTACAATACTTGCCATGTCCGGCGATGCGATATGGATGGACTATTACTCTGTTTTAGGTCCGATCGATCCGCAAGTAGCAAGCCAAGATGGGAAAAAACTTATTCCTGCGCTTGGTTATTTAATGCGATATGAGGATCTACTTACAAAAGCCAACAGCGGAGATGCTGGTGCTGGCGACCTTGGTATCCTCTTTGGGTTTGACCAGGGCGAGCTGTATGCTTACTCACAAGCACGAGCACTCTCGATTTCACTCTTAGAGGAGTGGTTAGTTAAATATAAATTTAAAAACTGGAAAAAGACGGAAGACCATGGAACGAAGGTTACTATATCCAAGAAACGCGAGCGAGCGAACGAAATAGCAAATGGCCTTAATGACATTAAGCGCTGGAACTCGCATGGTATAGGCATAAGCATGGAACTATTGCGTACTGAATTAAATTTAAAAATTGATGATTTCGGGGGAAACAATACACTTAATGATGCTGTTCGGTCTTATCACGGGCTTTTATTGGATTATATCGGGAAGTTAGGAGTCGACAGTTTCATACATACTCGAATTTCGTTTGAACAGCTTAGGAGGGGGTAGAAGATGAAGGTAGCGATTGACAAGAAAGAACTCTTGAGGAAAAATCCTAAAGCGCGTGCGTCCTTTAAGAAGAATGCTGCGATCATGGAGGATATATCAGTACAAAAATCTAAGTATACGCTGGGACAGCCATATGGGCTTCGAATTATGCATCCCATCAAAGATCAATCTGAATGGGAGGGGCAACCCACAGTGACAAATTTTGTTAGGCTCCACGACGATTTGTAATCAAACAGCTCCGCAACTTCTCTAAACCCCTTCGTAACGCCTGCTCCCTAAGCGGGCGTTTTTTGATTTTCAGGGATCTGTGCCGCCACCTCCGCCTGGTGAGACAGCTTCTTTGTGATGGCGGCAAGCGCCAGACCCCTTCAACAGGCTCAGGGCGACCGCCGGGCCGGGGCTAGCCTTCCTGAACGGCCTTCAGGGCGTTTTTATAGCGATTGTTTTCCGGGTCGAGCCTGACAGCCTTGCGGAGGATCCGGCCAGCTGCCCGCCGATCGCCGTCGTTGGCCAGGAGCTGGCCCATGGTGACCTGCTTGGGGAATAGCGATGATGGTACGATCGAATAGGAGACGCCTAGGTTGAGGCGTCAGTTACACCTTGGAAGGGCGAGGTGGGTCGCTAACTAATAGCCCCCCAATATCGCCAAGGCTTTGAACCGATGCACTCCTTAACTGTTAAGATGTCACCTGGGTTTGGGTCGTTCCTAACCGGTTGGATGGGAATAGGTAGGCCGTGACGCCATAATATTTGTCGTTGGGCTGGTTAATATCGGTCAGGCAATCCAGGGAATTGCGAATCGGTATTTTCTGCGCCGTACCGTTTTTCGTACGCGTGTAGTATTTTCCCATCACGTCACTCACTCGCCAGAACCCGGTCAATGGTCCGGCGTTCTCGAGAAAAATATAGTCACCGAATTTGATGGTACCGCCCCAACGTTCGTGCAAATCCCGGGACACGGCAATATGACGCATGGTCCCGATATGAGAAGCAAATTTCTTGTCAAGTTTCGTGCCATCCGCGAGTTCGAAAGGGGTAGAGTCGGTTTGACGCTCGATGTTCTGATATACCGTAACGTCTGCTTTGAAAGTATGTCGCTGTGCGTACTGTAATAATTCAACCTGTAAACTATCGTTGGTCTTAATAAGCACACGATTTTCTTGTATCGCATGGTTTTGATCGATTTGTTTACCGTACGCCATAATTCCCCTGGCGAACAGAGCGATGGTCAGAAATACAGCAATATAAATTGTACCAAGTAGAAAGGTAACAGGTACATAAAGACGCGCATGGCGTCGTCCGGCTACGCCCCTAATGTCATCATTCATCGAATCGTTCACTCCTGTATGTTTTACCATAATTCTCTCGGCCATAAAGCCGACTTATATCCTCACCAGCATTCAAATAATAAAATATTCATTTTATTACATGGGCCAAATTAATCCTCGCTAGCGGTAATCCCCATGCACTAAATCGTCTCTAACCGTGCTAACGTAAGTCAATTGACATATCCCGCCTTACGACAAGGATCAAATACTATGCCAGAGCGACCTGAGGAGGCCATTTCAAAGGCTGGGCGGCAGGGAGCGATGACTCTCACCTCGAGGTACCGACGGACTGCTTCACCCTGCCTAGCGCCACAGCCGGCCACTTACCGGCGCAACTTTAGGAGACCGCCAAGAGGAGGGCCACCCAGCGGACAGCACCCAAAGCCTGAAACCGGCCGATGGTGGCAGAAAAGGTCCAATATTACCCAGATACGGGAGCAAAACCGCTTTCCACTATTTCCTTGACTAACCATCGTTACCCCCTCCGGCGACATTCAATTGGACAGGTTGGAACCGGACCCGGACGACAACCCAAAGCGCTCATTCAGGGCGGCCGTCTCCAATTCTGTATCTAGGTCAAGTGCGGTGAGATAGTGATTGAGGGCCAAATGATTTTCATCGGCTGCAGTGATGACCTCGGCCAGAGCAAAATGAGCACGAGCGTGGGTAAAATCAGTCCCCACTGATTTTACGAAGAGTGCCCGGGCCTGCCCGGCCAGCCCTGCTTGCTGGCGCATGCGCCCGAGCTGATAATGGGCATCGGCGTGGCCGGGGTCGTATTCGGTGGCCTGTCCAAAAGACGAGTTGGCATCGGCAGTAGCCCCAGTCTCCAGTTGGAGCAGTCCGAGCCGGTAGCTCGCCTGGGCGGCCAGACGATGGTGGACCCGAGATTTCACCAGATACCATTTGGCGCGATCAAATCGGTGGTTGTCGCTGGCGGCCAAAGCGATCCTGGCGCTGGCCTCTGCGCCGTTTACACCTAGGGCGACGGC
Source organism: Fidelibacterota bacterium (assembly GCA_022563485.1). GTDB lineage: Bacteria > Fidelibacterota > Marinisomatia > SCGC-AAA003-L08 > TS1B11 > JADFNF01. The sequence continues at coordinate 3,308 of JADFNF010000090.1, forward strand.
CATTTGCAGGTGCTCACGGGCCGCGGTCGCCTGATGTTTGGCCAGCAGGTAAAGTGCGAGATGGTAATGAGGATCGGCGAAGGCCGGGTCCATGGCGATGGCCTGTTCCAGATGAAACCGGGGGGAACGGCTCGATGTCGAGGCCATCAGTGTTGCTCGGGATGAGGGTCCATGGTCACTCGGAGGTCCCGGTCCCTTCCTGCTCCATCAGTAGAAGCGCCAGGTTAAAATGCGCTTTGGCGTAGTTAGGGTGGATATCCAAGGCCTGCCGGAAGTGGCTCTCCGCTTCCGTCAGGTTACCGGTGGCTGCCAGCAGTTTAGCCAGATTGAAGTGCGCCTTGAAATCGCGGTTGTCCAAAGCGAGGCAGGCAGCAAAATGGGGCTTAGCCTCTTCAATCTCCGGCTCAATCACCAGGGCGCCTTCCTCGTTAATCCGCCGGCCTCCAGATAACAGTTTCCCCAGGTAGTAATGGGCCTCGGAGAAGTCCGGATTGATATCGACGGCGATCTGATAGTTTTGCTTGGCCTGGTCGTAATCGTCGGGATTGATCAACAGCCGCCCCAGGCGGTAGTAGGCCCGGGCATGGTTATGGTCGGCATCGGTGGCTTTTTCGAAATGGCTTTTGGCTTCGATCAGATCATTTTGCTCTTCAAGTAACCGGGCGAAGTAGTAGTGAAAATCGCCTACACTGGTATCGATTTCAATCGCCTGGAGATAGCAAACCTTAGCCTTGTCGAGCTTTTGGTTCTGATGGTGCAGCCGTGCCAGCTCGAATTGGCCCAGAGCATGGGCCGGATCGATTTTCACGACAGTTTGCAGGTGCTGCCCGGCCTGCTTCAGCTCGCCCTGGTCGATCAGTAACAGGGCCAGCCGGTAGTGGGCCTCGGTGAGCTCCGGATTGAGCTCAATGGCCTTTTCCAGGTGCATACGGGCGTCGTTCATGCCGGCCATTTTGGCGCTCACTTGCTGGTAAATACCCAGACGCCGTCCCAGTCCCCTTTGGGTGGGGACGCCTTGAGCTCGGCGCAACGCTCAACGTACATTTTGGAGACGGCATCACCAGGATGGCCCTTGAGGGCCAGTTTAAACTGCTTGACAGCTTCATCCCAGCGGGCCTCGTTGTATAACTCGATGCCGCCGTTGAAGTATCCCAGGACATCAATCATGTTGGGGAAAGATGTCTTGTCGTGGTAGTCAACCGCCTCGTAAACCCCCACCGGCTCGGTTTTACCCTTCACGATTACCTTGTCCACATGACGGGTGCGGTAGGTGGCCTTCAGGCTGGCGAAAGTATATTCGCTCAGCAGGATATGGGCGCCGTATTTCTTGCAGGCGCTTTCCAGCCGGGCCGCCAGGTTGACCCCATCACCGATAACGGTGTAGTCCATGCGTTTGGGCGAGCCAATATTGCCCGAGACGATGTCGCCGGTGTTGAGTCCCATCCCGTGATCGATGGCCGCCATCCCCCGGGATTTGCGGGACTCGTTCAGCACCCACAACTCGGTCATCATTTTAATGGCTGAGCGGAGGGCCCGGTCGGGATCGTCGTCGTGGGTCACCGGCGTCCCGAAGACGACCATCATGGCGTCGCCGATGAACTTGTCCAGCATGCCGCCCTCGTCCTGGATGATGTCCACCATAATGGTGAAATATTCGTTGAGCAGGCTCACAGTGCCCTGGGCACCCAGCTGCTCGGTGAGGGTGGTGAAGCTGCGGATATCGGAGAACAGGACCGTCCCGATGCTCTGCTTGCCGCCGAGGATGTCCTCGCCCCCCTCCAGCAGCTGATCGGCGAGGGTGGCGTCCATGTACCGGGCCATGGTCGACTTGACCCGCTTCTCGCTGCTGATGTCCTCGATCATGATCATGCTGCCCAGCACCTGCTGCTCATCATCGCGGAGGGGCACCATGGTGAGGTTGGCGGAGATCGTTTCACCGGCGAAGACCAGTTCGGCGTCCATGAGCACCTCCACCTCCTGCACGTCCTGCAACTTGGCCCGCACCCACTCATTTTCAGCGGCAAATACACTCGTTAGCTCTCGTCCGACGATGTCCTCCTCGGTCTCAATGCGCATGATGCGCAGACCGGCTGGGTTGCAGGTGGCGACTTTGTGCTCGTCGTTGAAAGTAATCACCCCATTGGTCATGCTGTGCAGCATGCTCTCGGTGTAATTCATCAGCTGCTGAACATTTTTGAACAGGGTGGCATTCTCAATGCCGATGGAAATTTGCGATGTGAAGGCCGCGAGCCGGGCTTCGTCCTCCTGTGTGAAGGCGCCGCCGTGCTTGTTCAGCACCTGGCTGACCCCGATGGTTTTACCGGCCTTGTTGGTCACCGGAATGCACAGCATGGACCGGGTGAAGAAGCCGGTCTGTTTATCGAAGGCGGGGTTAAAGCGCAGATCGGCATATGCGTGGGGAATATTCAGCACCTCGCCGGTCTGAAACACGTGGCCGGCAATGCCCAAATGGTTGGGGAAGCGAATCTCGTTGGCTCCCAGCCCCTCACCCACAATCGTATAGAGCTCATTGGTTTTTTCGTCGTTGATAAACAGGGACGACCGTTCAGCATTGAGCATGGAGGTGACGGTGGAGATAATCTTCTGGAGCAGAGGTTCCAGTTCCAACTCCGAGGATATTTGGGAGACCACGTCCAGGAAGTCGAGTTCCTGTTTGCGAACTTTGTCTACCTCTTCGAGGATCAGGTGATTTTGGATGGCAATGGCCGCCTGCTGGGTGATCATCATCAGCAGGTCCAGGTCCTGCTCGGTAAAGCGGCCATCGATTTTGTTCAGTACCTGGGAGACCCCGATCTTTTTCCCGGCGGCATCCCGGAACACAGCGCACAGAATGCTTTTCGTACGGTAGCCGGTTCGCATATCCACATTTTTAAAGAATCGTTTATCCCGATAGGCGTCGTGGACGATAGCCCCCTCTTCGTGAGTGAACACCCAACCGGCGATGCCCCGGGTATTCATGATCCGGATCTCCCGCATGAAACTCCCTTGAGCGACACGGGAATATAGTTCTCCGGTCTCATGGTCATTCAGAAAAATGGTGGCCCGCTCGGCGCCGAGGGTGTTGGTTATGATGCTCACCAGCTTTTCAAGGGCCACATCCAGCGAGTCGGTAAGGGCCATGTCATTGTTGACCATCAGCAACAGCTGGGAAACCTTGGCGCTCAATTTACCGGCTTGCAGGCGCAGGCCGATGTCAACGGTTGCTGTCATGGCTTTCCTCCAGATTATCACGCAGGGCGGCGATGGTGGCGCGGAGCTCGCCCTGTTCGGCTCCATGCCTGGCCTGGGCCGCCTGCAGCTGCTCCTCGTGGCGGACCGTTTCAGCTTCCACGTTATCGCGGAGCGATTGAATGGTGCCCCGCAACTGGGCGATCTCGCCCCTGCCCTGGGCCACGGCGACCTGGGTCTGTTGGTCGCGGTCGGCTTCGCTCTGCTCCATCCCTGAGCGCAAGGCCTGGACCGACCCCTTCAGTTGCTGATTTTCTGCGCTGATCTGCTTGATGGAGCGCTGAACCTGCTCCTCGATGCCCACCGCCCCTTGTTCCAGCGCTGCGCGCAGAGAACTGACTGTCGATTTGAGCTGCGCATTCTCATTGCTGAGCATAGCCACGGCGCGGCCTACCTGCGCCTCGACATCGGCCTTACTGCGCTCCAATTCACCTCTCAAAAAACTGACCGTCGACCGGAGCTGCGCATTATCTGCGTTTGCGGCGGCCACGGCGCGCTGACGCTCTTCATCGTGACCGGCCTTGGCGCGCTCCAACTCAGCGCGCAGAAATACCACCGTAGATTGGAGCTGCTGCTGGTTATCGGATGCCGTCTGAACGGCGCGCTGAATGTGAATCTCTTCGTGGGATGCGGCCCCCTCTAATTCTTTACGCAAGGCACTAACCGCATCCGCGAGGTAACGGTTCTCCGATTCCAGGATCTGCTGATCGGTGACGATGGTCATGGCCGCGCCTCGGTGGCCATATGGGTCTGATGCCACCGGCTGTACCAGTCACCGGAGCCGATCAGCTCAGTTGGGACGGGGCTGTCCGGTGACCTATCATCAGAAACCACATGATCGGGCATCCACGGCTCTTTGGCTGACAGGCGACCGGGCTGGACCATCCGTTGCAACTGCCTGGCGATGTAAAGCCGCATTTTCTGGCGGCCCAGCTCCTTAATGTGTTCGATGAGCCGTCGATCCTGTTTCAGGGCCTCCCAGGGTAGCTCTTCGGTTACCCTCGGTCTCCTTTTATCACCACGGATGGTCGCCAATACCACAGGGATACTGCCAATCTGGACTTCCCGCTGCTTGCCATTCCACCAGCAGCGACCCTTGATGTATTCACGGGACCCGGCCCGTTTGTAGAGCAGCGAAATGGCGATGGGATGGTCACCGGTGACCATGGCCAAACCCGATTCCAGGGTGTTCAGATCGGTCTCCAAAGCCCTGGACTCCCCCTGATAGCGGAAGGTCAGGTTTTGGGAGCGGGCCAGTTTCGCCTTCAAACGGGACCGGGCACCGGCCAGCCGCCGCTCCAAGCCGGCCATATCAAGGGGGCCGGTGCGTGGCTGACCTGTGGGTGTGGCGCGGCCCTTTGTCGAAGGGGGCACCCTAGCGCCCCAGGAATGGGTGGTGAATAATAAACACTTGGTAACCGTCAATTAATATTATGGGATAAATTACGGCACGAGGTGGAGGCATCCAAGTGTAAATTTAAATCGGCCGGAACATTATATATCCATCTATATATATAAAATTATATTAGGGGCTATATTGAATTTATACCCGTCACTAGGCGATTGCATAAATGACAACATATATGAAT
>JADFNF010000091.1 GCA_022563485.1 Fidelibacterota bacterium
TTCTCGGCACGTTTGTGTTGGTATTTGGTGTGTTGTCCCTGGCCTCTCCGGACGTTGGCTTGGGTGCTTTAAGCGCATTGCCGGTGGCCCTGCTCGTGTTTGCTATTGGCTTGTCACTGGGTGGCACCACCGGGTATGCCATCAACCCGGCACGCGACCTTGCGCCTCGCATCATGCATTTTGTTTTACCGATTCCCAATAAAAGGGACAGTGACTGGAGCTACGCCTGGATACCGGTTTTAGGGCCAATCGCTGGCAGCATCATTGCTGCCTTTATTTTTCTGAGTCTCAGTTAAGCGGAAGGGAATAATAAAACGTTAAGAGCAAAATAGGGAGAGAGAAGCATGAACAACGGCCCAGCATGTCTTCCTGGCCTATTTTGGATAAATCTTCCCCATTGCTCCTTCCCCAACACCCACCCCATTGAGTGACCGGGCGTCTCATCCCAAACAGCCGCATATGCCGGTCTCTGGTCGGTGCCCATTCTGAATGATCCCCAACATCTAAACCCTGGAGCATCCTAATTTGTACATCAGATCTGTAAAATCGTCAGGTCGCAACGAATAAGTGCTTTACAATCCGGAAATATATCCTTAGAATTGACCCCTGCATTTGACGCTCATTCCTTCAATGGGGGCGATAACCGAAGCGGGTCGTCAATGTCCAGCGGCTATTGAAATTAGGAACAATGAACTTGTCGGACGAGTATATCCATTGGTAAATCAGTCTCCCGTTGCGCAGGGACCCCTTTTTCGGCAAGGTCCCTTCGGGAATGCGGCGGGGACAGTGAGCGTTGTGGTTAATGTTATCCCGTAGGGATTCCTCCGGGAAAAGAAAGGACTAAAGGTATCTATGGGCAGTGATTCCAATCGGGCGTTAGGCAACTACCTGGCCGAGATCAGTAAATACGAACCGCTCGCTCCGAGCAAGGAGATCGAGCTGACGCAGAAGATCAAGCAGGGGGACACCAAAGCTCAGCACGAGCTCATTGTGTCCAACCTGCGATTTGTGGTGAGTGTTGCCAAGAAATTCCAGGGCCAGGGACGTCCCCTGGAGGACCTGATCAGCGAGGGCAACCTGGGCCTCATCAAGGCCGCCGAGCGCTTCGATGAGACCCGGGGGTTCAAGTTCATCTCCTACGCCGTCTGGTGGGTGCGCCAATCCATCCTCCAGTCCCTGTCCGAGCACTCCCGCATGGTACGGGTGCCCCTCAACCGGCAGGGGGACATCACCAAGATCGTGAAGGCGGCCGAGGAGCTGGAACACCAGTATGAGCGCCAGCCCCTGGTGGAGGAGATCGCCAAGCACGTGGAGAAAATGCCCCACGAAGTGGCCCACACCATTCAGATCAGCCGCCGGCACCAGTCGCTGGACATGCCGTTCTCCGACACCGATTCCAACTCGCTGATGGATGTCATCCCCGATCCCGAATCGCCGGAGCCGGACAACAACCTGATTTATGACTCTCTCAGGAAGGAGATCAGCTCGGCCCTGGACACCCTGAAGGACCGGGAGCGGGACGTGATCAAGATGTACTTCGGCATCGACCAGGACTACGCCCTGACCCTCAACGAGATCGGGGAGGAGTTCAACCTGACCCGGGAGCGGGTGCGGCAGATTAAAGAAAAGGCCATCCGGCGGCTGCAGCACAAGTCCCGGAGCACCCAGCTGCGGCCCTACCTGTAAGGGCGGGCAGCACGCGGCAAAGCACTAAAGCCCCGGACCGGTTCCGGGGCTTTTTGGTTCCACGCGACCCTTGACTTCCTCGCCGGTAGCCTGTACCTCGCGCGGCTGGTGACGCCCGAGACTACCCGCAGTATCAAGCTGGTGCTGATGAAATAAATCGCCACCCTTCGACCAAGTTCAGGGTGACGTCTCACTTGTCATGCTGAGCGTGTCGAAGCATGGTATTACTGCGGTAGGCAGGGCGACTCAGTCAGTCGTCCCTACGGGCTGATTGCTGACGGCTGGATGCTCATTGCTCCTCGCTAGAGGAGGCTGCTTCCTGCTTCTGCTTTAGGGTGTGGGGGCAATCTTTCCCCTTGAAGGCGGCGGGGTCCTTCAGCTCCTCTTCGCTGAAAAACCAGATGCACTGGGGACAGGTCCACGGCTTGCCGTTGTAGCCCGGCCGCTGCTCGTTCAGCTGCAGGGGAATGCCGGAGAAGGGGCACGGGCGTTCGGTCCCCGGTTCGGGCCAGGTGTAGTTGGCGTATAGAAATTCGTAGGTTGATCCTTGGTGTTCCACAGTCACTCCTTGGTCGGCGTTTGCTCGCCCCAGAGTTTACGGCCATCCCCGCAAGGGATCAATTATCCCCTGAGTGCAGCAGGGCGCAATCCTCCAGCCGGGCCCCCTTCCTATCGGCCACGGCGAACTGGGCCGGTCCCCACAGGGAGACACCGGCATAGTCGCCGGACTTCCCCAGCAGATAAAACTTGAGACCGAAGTTGGGACGGCCCTGATCATTCAGGAGCCGGGGATCGGTGGTGTGGCGGCTGACCCGGCGCAGGACCTCCAGCCCGGCATCCTTGGGGGACAGCCCCCCGCGCATGAGTTCCACCGCCGCGAAGCTGCACAGGTCCTGGAGGTTGGCCTCGCCCCGGCCGGTGCTGCCGCAGGACCCGAGCTCGTTGTCCACATAGAGCCCGGCGCCGATGATGGGGGAATCGCCCACCCGGCCCGGAATCTTGAACGAGAGGCCGCTGGTGGTGGTGACGCAGGCGAGGTCCCCGTCACGGTTCATACCGGCGCAGTGGATGGTCCCGGTAGGCCGGCCGAAGAACTTGGCCACGTCCGGGTCCAGGTCGTCATCCGGCGGGGTGAACCAATCGTCCTTTTCTGAGAGGGACTGTTTCCAGTAGAGCCATATTTTGCGTGCCTTTTGGGTGAGCAGCTCCTGCTCCTTGAACCCGTTAGCCCGGGCAAACCGCAATGCCCCCTCGCCCACCAGCAGCACGTGGTCGGTCGTCTCCATGACCAACTTGGCCACCTGGGACGGGTTCTTGATGTTCCGCAGGGCCGCCACCGCTCCTGCCCGATGGGAAGGACCGTCCATCACGGCGGCGTCCAGTTCCACCACCCCGTCTTCATTGGGCAGGCCCCCATAGCCCACCGACAGGTCATCGGGATCGTCCTCCAGGATATTGACAGCGGCCACCACGGCAGCCAGGGGATCGGTCCCTTTAGCGATGCGCCCATAGGCCAGTTGCACCGCCTTGAGACCGTTGGCTGAAGCGATGGCCCGAACGGGAAAGTTTCCCTGCGCCGGGCGCACGGGGGGCGGGGCGGCTTTAAGACGGGCAAGCAGGGGCAGTCCTGCTGACAGAGAGACCGTTGCGTGGAGAAATTTGCGGCGGGATAGGCGCTTGGTCATTATGGCTTACTCCTGTAATAGGGGACCCTTGAGTCAACGTTGCCTTGAGGTTTTGCCACCTGGGGGGAAGTTACAACACCTTGGATCAAGACCGAGGTTTCCCTGTGAGCAGCCCACCCTCGCCGGATGGATACCAGCCTTACCCCTTTGTTTCCCCCGGCAGTGGATTTAAATTTTCTCCGTGACCTTTCAACGGGTAACCTATCTGTTCGTCAGAAACTGCTTTGGGTGGCGGGTTTCAGCAAGGGACCTGCCAGCTTCGGACCGCCTGTCTGCCCGATGATCGCGGCCTCGCCAACCATCGCCGATGGTATGCCGGATATTCGGATATGATTGAATCCAACCTCACCGCCCCTGAACCGACTGAAGAGGATATTGTTGCTGAGAAGTCACTGCGTCCATCCCGGCTGAGCGAGTTCATCGGGCAAGAGGAGGTGGTGGCCAACTTGCAGGTCTATATCGAATCGGCCCGGCGACGCAACAAGAACCTGGATCACGTCATCCTGTTCGGTCCCCCCGGACTGGGGAAAACAACCTTGGCCTACATCATCGCCAGGGAGCTGAACGTCAACATCAAGGTGTCATCCGGTCCGGTCCTGGATCGCCCGGCCGACCTGGCGGGTATCCTGACCAACCTGGGCGAGCGGGACGTCTTTTTCGTGGACGAGATTCACCGGATGAGTAGTTCTGTGGAGGAATATCTCTACTCGGCCATGGAGGATTACCGCATCGACATCATGCTGGACAAAGGGCCCAACTCCCGGTCCATACAGCTGTCGCTAGCCCCCTTTACCCTCATCGGCGCCACCACCCGCATGGGCAACCTCACTTCCCCCTTACTAGAGCGATTCGGCGTCCTTCTTCGCCTGGATTTCTATGAGTCCAAGGAACTTAAGCAGATCATTACCCGGTCCGCAGAGTTGATGGATATCGCCATCGATTCGGATGCCGCCGACCAGATTGCCCAGCGTTCCCGCGGCACCCCACGCATCGCCAACCGAATTCTCCGGCGTTCCCGTGACTTTGCCGAAGTCGATGGTACCGGCCATCTCGACCTGGCCGTAGCCAAGAAGGCCCTCAAGCGGCTGGGCATTGATGAGTTGGGTCTGGACGAAATGGACCGGCGTATTTTAAATGCCCTGGTCAAAACCTTCCACGGTGGCCCAGTTGGGGTTGAGACCCTGGCGGTGGCCCTCCACGAAACTTCCCGAACCATCGAGGAGGTGTACGAACCCTTCCTGATTAAGGCCGGGTTCCTGCAACGCACTTCGCGGGGCCGAGTAGCCCTGGAGCGGACCTACACCTTTCTCAACATGGAGCCGCTTCCGAGCAGCAAGCTGAATCAACAGCGCCTGTTCTAGCCGTTGCCCAGGAGATGTTCTCCGTCACCCATGATAAATCACCGCGGCTGTCCGAATTTGATCTCGACATACCCGAAAGTCTCATTGCCCAACACCCTGCTCCCCAGCGGGATCAATGCCGCCTCATGGTCGTTAAACGGAAGACCCAGACCATCGGGAGTCATCGCTTTGACCAGATCATCGATTACCTCCACGATGGTGATGTCCTCATCCTGAATGACACGCAGGTCTTCCCTGCCAGGCTGTCCGCCACCAAAGAACGAACCGGCTCCCATATTGAAATCTTTCTCCTTCGTGAGTTGGAGAACGATCTATGGGAAGTACTGGTCAAACCATCCCGGAAGGTGCGGGTGGGCAATACGTTGGAATTGAGTGATGGGGTCCGGTGCGAAGTGGTGGATCACACCCTTGACGGGGGGCGGATCGTTCGATTCCAATACCAGAGCAAATCATTTTATGACTTTCTGGAACGGCACGGGGAATCGCCATTGCCCCCCTATATTCGCCGGGACGTGGAACCAAACGACAAAGAGGCCTATCAAACTGTTTTCGCCAAACACCGGGGAGCCGTGGCGGCGCCCACCGCCGGCCTGCACTTTACCCGGGCGCTGCTGGCAGACCTTGCTGACCAAGGCGTGAAGATCGGATATCTGACTTTGCATGTTGGATTGGGCACCTTCAAGCCGGTGCGGGTGGAAAACGTGGCCCGGCATCATATGGATGCGGAATATTACCACGTGAGCCAGGCCACCGCCGACTTGGTCAACCAGGCCAGGACCAACGGCAACCAGGTAGTGGCCGTCGGCACCACCGCGACGCGCGCCCTGGAAACCGTGGCCTTCAGGCAGTCACAGATCACCAGGGGTGAGGGCTGGACCGACAAGTTCATCTATCCCCCCTACAACTTTAAAATCGTCACGGGCCTCTTGACCAACTTTCATCAACCCAAGTCCACCCTCATCATGCTGGCAGCGGCCTTTGCAGGGAAGTCACTGCTCTTCAAGAGCTACCGTCAGGCGATTCGTGAGCAGTACCAGTTCTACAGCTACGGTGACGCCATGCTCGTACTCTGAGCGATCCAGCGACCCATGCCGGAATCGGTTCGTGTGAGACGATGCCGCACATAAAAAGCCTTAACTTGAAGACTATCTATGGCATCAAAAGCTTGATCCCGGACCATGATTGGCCTAGGCCAGCTCAATGCAGGTAGCTGCCATCATACCGGCAGCAGGGCAGGGCACCCGCCTGGGCGGGCAAACCAAGAAGCAGTTTCGTCTCCTGGCGGGCAAGCCGCTTCTGGTGCGCACTCTTGAGCGGGTCCTCAGTGCCCGGGAGGTACGTTGGCTGGTCGTGGCCGTGCCCGAAAGTCACCTGGATATCTGCCATGAGATGTTACAGGAGGTCGTACCCGCCGACATTGAGTGGGTCGTGACGGTTGGCGGCACCACCCGGCAACAATCGGTAGCTGCGGGCCTTCTGGAGGTGCCGCCGGAAGCGCCGGTGGTCACTGTGCACGACGCCGCCCGACCTTCCCTTGATCCCCTATGGATCACGCAGACCGCCGACCTGTGCCGTGAATTCGACGGCGCCATCGTGGCCGTGCCAACAGTGGACACCTTGAAGGAGGTTAAGTTGACTGCCGGCCGCTCCCAGAAACATGGTGGCGTGATCGGCAGGACCATATCCCGAGATATCATCTGGCAAGCCCAGACCCCCCAAACTTTCCGCACCGATGTCTTGCGCCGGGCGCTGCAACATGCCCAGGAGGCCGGTTTGGAGGGCACCGATGAATCCTCCCTGGTGGAAGCCATTGGCGGCCGGGTAGCGATCGTGAGGGGGTCCGCCCAGAACATCAAGGTCACCAGTCGTGACGATTGGGAGTACCTGGAGTGGAAACTGTCCCAACCCGGAGGCTTTCAGGGGATGGCGGTTCGTGAGGCCCCATCGGATGGTTAAGACCGGCATCGGCGTGGATGCTCACGCTTTCGGCGAAGGTGAGGGCCTGATCCTCGGCGGCGTGACAGTCCCTTACCACCAGTCCATTACCGGCCACAGTGACGGCGACGTGGTCATCCATGCCATCGTGGACGCCCTGCTCGGGGCGGCGGCCCTGGGTGATATCGGGACCCATTTCCCCTCATCCGATCCCCAATGGCAGGGGGCCAGCAGCCGCCTGTTTCTGCAGCACGTCGCCGGCCTGCTGCACGATGCCGGAGCGCGGCTCAATCATGTGGACTGCACGGTAATTCTTCAGGAACCAGCCATTGCCCCGTATATTGATGCGATGCGCCGCAATATTGCCGAGGACTTGAAAACGGACCGGGGCAATGTCAGTATCAAAGCCACGACGACCGATTATCTGGGGTTCACCGGGCGCAAGGAGGGGGTGGTGGCGGTGGCCGTGGCGACGGTCAATCAGCCCGACCTATGATCCCGGGCCTAACTGTTCCCAGGTGCCGTCTGAAGTACGAAAATGTCTATCTCAAAGCCTACGAAACGGTGCCGGAAGCCAGGTTGGGAATCAGGGAGTGGATCAGGTTCAATAACCATGAGAGAACGCACCAATCGCGTGGCAGACAAACACCGGAGCAGATATATTTCAGTCAGTCACCAAAGGAGTTGGCGGCCTGATGAACAACCCGGCAGGATCACGTCTAGGAATCGCAAATGAGTGTCCTAACTATGGGGTCTACTTCATTGACCCAGTACTTCGTAAACTTGTAAGACAAATGTGAGGGGCATTGATATGAACCCTCCCTCCCAAGATCTATGGATGGAATGGAACAACCATTATCGGAGCACTGGCATTGATGTTGACCGCATCTGCAAAGACGGTATCATTGATCCAGTCGCGTATGAAAAAGCTGATTCCAAGATTCTATTCATTCTGAAGGATACGAATAAATACAGAGGCGATCTACGTGAACTGCTACATGATGGGCCACGGTTTCAGATGTGGCATGCACTCGCTCGCTGGGCGGCCGGCATTCAACTTGGCTTCCCACAATTCGAGGAGATTGACAAACCCGATGTTATGCGTACAGCATTTCGCTCTTGCGCGGTTATCAACCTTAAAAAGACGACAGGGAAAGCACAGGCAAATATGTCGGTGATCAACGCATATGCCCATCAGGACCGTCGGTTACTGCATAAACAGATCGATGAAATCAAGCCCGACGGGATAGTTGCTTGTGGCACGTTTGACCAGATGCTATGGCTGCTCGATTTAGATTGCGATCCGGATTCTCCAAC
>JADFNF010000092.1 GCA_022563485.1 Fidelibacterota bacterium
CCCAGCTGGCCGGGACCTCTGAAACCATCATCGTCTATCTGGACGATCACCCGTCACTCAAACAATCCCCAGACCCAACGACGGAACCGGTGATCGACCAACGCGAGCTGACAATTTTGCCTCACGTCACTCCGATCGTATCGGGTACGACCGTGACTTTTCTCAACAGTGATATGGTCTACCACAATATTTTCTCTCTCTCAAAGGCCAAGCAGTTCAATCTGGGCCGCTTCCCTGCAGGTGAGATACACAGTGTTACCTTTGATCGACCGGGGGTGGTAGAGGTGTTCTGCGATATACATTCCGCGATGTACGGTGTGGTCCTCGTACTGCCCAATCCCTTTTTCACTACCGTGAATGCAGATGGCAGCTACCGCATTCCCAATATCCCCCCCGGCACATATGTGGTGAAGGTGTGGCGTGAGAAGTCGAGGGAGATGATGACCAAGGTGGTGACCACGACCACCCCTGAGGAAGAAATCATACTCAATTTCCAACTCTAGTTCCATGAACATACCCGCCCCCAAGACATTCGCCGTCAGTCTCCGTCTCAAAATATTTCTCACTTTCCTATTGCTCACATTCAGTACCGTAGCCTTGGTTGCCATTCTCGTTAATCAGCGCTTTACCGAAGAAATGCGGGCCAATCTGACCAACTCCCTTCAGAGCGCTGCGGAAGTGTACCAAACCTATACCGACATCGACATCGACCGGCTAATCGATCAGGCGAGCAACCTCAGTACAGACGCCCGCCTGCGGGCCTCACTTTCCACCATGGACAGCAGTACGGTCGCCCAGACGGTGGAAGAATTAAACCAGACTCAGTATGCCAACCTGCTCGCCGTTCTAGACCCCGATGAGCGCTTCCTGGCCGGTCACGGCATCCCAACCGGATATGAGCTCGATCTCACCACGGAACCGGTCGTGATCGATGCGATGAGCGGCTTTGAATCCGGGGATATTTGGGCCCTCACGGATACCTTGATGAAGGTGGCGGCCATTCCGATCCGCACGGGTTCGAAACGGCAAGGTATCCTGCTCCTGGGTTACCACATGGACCAGGCCTTCCTGGGTCGTTTACGGCAGATGACCGATTGCCACCTCACCTTTCTGGTGAACGGCCAGGTCCCCTATAGCACCTACTATATGGGCGAGGTTCGGCAGACCGCCGAAATATTTTCCCGGATGACGGCCTATGAGGGGACATGGGACTTCACGGCAGCCGGTAGCCGTTTCCTCGGAATAGTCGTGCAGATTGCCAACGCCCACCAAGAGGTCCTCGGCTTCCTGTTCATCTATAAATCGCTGGATGAGGCCTTGGCTTCCCTGGGTCCCTTGCGTTGGAGCATCTTCTTCATCGCCCTCGGGAGCCTCGCACTGTTACTTCTCTTCAGTTACCTGCTTGCCAGGGGCGTCACACGACCAGTGGAAGACTTGACCTTGGCGATCAGAAAGTACGGTGACGGCCATTACGATTTTCCGGTACAGGTGACATCCAACGACGAAGTGGGGACCTTGGCCATCGCCTTTGAGGAGATGCGGCAGTCGCTCCAAAAAGCCCAGGCGGAGCTGCTTGACAGCGAACGTCTGTCAACGGTAGGGAGTATGGCCAACGGCATCATCCACGACTTTAAGCAACCCATCACCATCATTCAGGGATTTACGGAGCTGCTACAGCTGCCCGGAACCAATGCCGGCAAGCGGCAAGAGTATGGGGAGCAGATCCTCAGCACGCTACACCAGATGCTTGGTATGGTCAACGACCTATTGGACTACGCCAGAGGCGAGACATCCCTCCATCTGGCCCCGGCCAGCCTGAATGAGGTGATCAACCATGCGGTCAATCGGTTCCAAAATATGGATTCTGATGAAAGTCTGGAATTAACTTTTCAACCGGGAGAGATCGAGGATGTAGTATTTGATCATCATCGGATTCTCAGGGTCGTGGAAAACCTGTTGGGCAATGCCCGGGACGCCATCAACGGTCCTGGAAAAATCAGTGTGGCAACTGAGGCATCCAATGGCGGTGTCGTGATGACCATTACCGACACGGGCGGAGGCATCCCGGCAAAAATTCAGGATACCCTTTTTGAGCCATTTGTCACCCTGGGAAAGCCATCAGGAACGGGGTTGGGACTGGCCATCACTAAAAGCGTCATCGAGGAACATGGCGGTAAAATTTCATTCACCACCAGGGAGAACGTGGGGACGACATTTCGTATCTGGCTGCCGAATCGCTAGGCGCGGTAGTGGCATAACCCTCCTTTTGTCCCTGCTGGCTATTTGTGGGCCAACCAGCCTTTCCGGCCAGTTTACCTGGGCGGGAGACCTCGCCGTGACGATCAAGGGCCTTGATAGGCATCTCACGGAAAACGCCAACATCCGCGGCGATGATCCCTTCAATGATGTGCGCCTACGTTTCTTTCCCCGGCACTGGATTACCGACCGGCTGGCCGTTTTTGGCGAAATCCTCTATGACAGCGGCGTTAATCGCGGGAGCCCCCTGAGGGTCAACGGTGCCTACCTGGTCATCAATGAGCTTTTTTCCCAACCGTGGCTCAGTCTCAAGGCGGGCCTTATCCCCAGTCCTTTTGGCAATTATAGCCTGCGGGGTACGTATTTCAACCTCAATCCCCTTATCGGAGTCCCCCTGATGTGGCACCACCGGACACCGCTCCCCAATGGTATGTACGCTACCAACACCGGCCTGCTGGCCAATAAAAGGGATGGGGAAGTGTACATGCCCATTGCTTATGACGCCTGCTGGGATCGAGGCTGGGAACTGTTTGGGGAGGCGGGCAAGTTGGAATATAGCCTGGCACTGACGGAGGGTACCCTCTCCAACCCCACCGAGAGCAGTAATGATGGCCGGCAGATCATCGCCCGGTTGGGGTTGAACCCCATCATGGCACTGCGCCTGGGCGGCTCGGTAGCGCGAGGTTCCTACCTCAATTCCGAAGCCGCAGATTCCCTTTACAAAAGGGTTGAAGACTTCACCGCTACCGTCCTGGGGTTGTATGCCGAACTGAAAACCGGCTATCTGCAGCTGCATTCCGAATGGATCAGCAGCAGTTGGGAATCCCCTTACATCTCGAATGATCAACGGGTGAGCGCCTTCTCAGGCTACCTGGAGGGCCGGTACGATGTCCTCCCCAGCCTTTACGTAGCGGCCCGCATCGATCATTTCGGCTACAGCAACATTGATAATCCAGACTCAGGCCGGAGTGAACCATGGGGTGATCCTCTGAACCGCGTCGAAATTGGGTTCGGTTATCGACTGGCCAGGGAAGCGTTGGTCAAGGTTGTGTATCAGCGCAGCGACTACCGGTCAAGATCGGCCTCAGATGATCCCCATGTCGTGGCGCTACAGCTCCACATGGTGTTCTAGGCCTACGACGCCGATACTGATTCCCACTTGTCCATCCATTGCACCCTAACCCTCACCCGACGGACAGAGCATAAGGTCAGTGCTGTGAGGTCGATAACTAACGGGCCCTGGAAAGCCTGCCGAAGAATAGCACCAGGACCAGAGTGACCAGCAGGCCCGGTAGCATCGGCTGCAGACCGAGGGGGTAAGCACTGGCCTCACCTCCCAGGTGCCGGATCACGATTGGGGTTAGCTGCCAAATGCCAGCCGTGAGCACGCCGGCCAGCCCCACGATCAATGCCATAGTATCGGAAAGGATGATCCGGCGGGTAAAGGTCAGCATCATTGGTGCCAGCAGACCGGGTACCAGGACCATCCCCAATGTATACCACAGCTGAACGACTGAGGGCAGACTCAAGGCCAGGACATAGGCCAGGCCGGCGCTGGCCACGAGGCCCCACCTGATGCGGCGGCGTTCGATGGCCGGATCGGTGGTCGTCTTTCCCGCCAGGTCACGACCCAGGGTCGAGGCGCTGATGAAGGTGAAGGAATCGATGGTACTCATAATCACCGCCAGCAGTGCCACAAAGAACAGTCCCCGGAGGCCGGGCGGGAGTACGGCGGCCCCCAGCAGGGGATAAGCGGCGATCGGTCCCGCAGATATGAGGGCCAATTCGGGGAGCTGACCAACGGCGTAGAGTCCCACCGTGATGGTGAGCAAGTCAAAGACAAACCAGACGCCAATGCTCAGGAGGATGCCCCGGGAGGCGGTTCGACCATCGTGGGCCGCCGCGCAGCGCTGGTAGAAACCTGGATCGACAAAGGTCCAACTGGCAATGAGAAACCAGACCAGCATGACCTGCCACTCAAGGGGGCCTGCGCCGCGCCAATGACGCAGTTCCGGCGGAAGAGCCTGCCACATCTGCCCTAGCGGCTGATCACTCATCAGCACCCCGAGCAGCAGTCCGAACCCCACGAACATCAGCACAAATTGGAGGACGTCGGTACGCACCACCGCCTGAAAGCCGCCGCGCCACAGATACACCGTGCTGAAGGCCATGCCCAGGAGCAGGGCCAGCCACAGATCGACGCCCATGAGGAGATTGATAAGGACGCCCAGCATGAGCAGGTAAGGGGCCGGTGTGGTGAGCAGGAATACCACGATAGCGCTGAAGTAGGCGGAGCGAGGACCATAGGCCCGGCGGAAACGATCGGGAATGGTTAGGACGCCTTCCCGCCTAATCCTGGCGGCCAGGAAGATGGCGTATAGGAAAGCAAAGATGTAGTAGGGCAGCCCAAAGATGACCAGCGTTACGACCCCATTGAGGTAGGTAAACTCACCGATCCCCAGAATGCCGCCGTACCAAGTCGATACCAGGGTGGCGATAAAAGGCACCAGAGTCAGTCTGCGGCCGCCCAGAAGGTAGTTCTCCACCTGGACTCCGGGAGTGCGGCGAGCCTTGAGACCCAGAACCAGTAGGACACCCGCATAGAGGATGATGAGGCTTAAGTCAAGTGCATGGAGCGTGATGTCCACCGGTCAACAGGGGACGGTCAACTGATTAGACGGGATAGCCCTGGTAGATCACCACGGCGCCTCCCATGACCTGTATTGAAAAGGTATCCCCGAGGCTGCGGTTCGAGACCCCTTTATGATGGGCCGAAAGGGGCTGGTCTTGCAGGGCGTAAGCCAACCCCGTGGTGGTGATCCGGATGTGGGTTGTTTCTGGGAACAGGGCCACGACCTGTCCGGTGAAGGAAGCATATTCCCGGCTCGCCCGCACGACCGTGAAGGTCCCCGTATCGGTGAGCAGGGTGATGTCCAACTCGAAATCGGTCCACAGCATGAGCAGGTTGCCGAAAGCGTGATCATCGCGCAACCCGGTGGCCCCCAGAACGGTGACTTCCCTGACCCCCTGTTCGGCGGTCCACTTGAGGGCCTTTTCCAGATCATTGGATTGCTGGGAGGATAGATTTATCAGCCGATCACCGAGCTCGGCATAGGCTTGCTCGTTGAGGGAATCGAGGTCACCCAACACCACATCCGGCTGCCGGGGTTGCCCCAGCATTTGGTTGGCAGCCCCATCACAGCAGATCAGTGTACCGGCCTCACGCAGCGTAGCCAATGGCCAATCGTGTGTGGGAAATGCGCCGTCCGCCAGGACGACTACCGGCGGGTCCAGGCGCAACAGAAATTATTCCCAGGGCGCTTCTAGCCAGCCGGTATAAAGCTTTCGCTGCTCCTCGCTGGGCGCATCCAACGGCACAAGGGAGACCTGATCGAAGGGCGGTTTGCCCGGCCTGACCTTGATGGTTCGTACCCGGCCGTCCCGATTGATGATAAGGGTCGCCACTTTCCTCTGGGTGCGCGAGGCCAGAATATCCTCGGCCGCGTCTCCCAGCAGGCGAAAGCCATCGATGGAAATCAGCTCATCGTTGACGCTCAGTCCAGCCGTGACGGCCGGCGTCTTATGGTTCACCCGGGTGATCACCCAGCGCCCATCCTCCTCGCGGGTCTCAAATCCGTAATAAGCCTTGCTCGAGTCAGACGAATCGGCATAACTGCGCACAACTCGCAGGCCAACAGGTGCGAAGATAGGCTCCCAATCGAATTCCTCCGTCGTGGTCACGTAAGTAAACACATCGTCAAGGAGACGCCCAGCAACGGACTCGGACACCCGGCGGAAGCCTTCGTCGGTATAGCCTTTATTCACGTCCCGGTAGTTCCGCCAAAGGATGCGGAAGACGTCATCCAACCCCCGTTCCCCATCGGTTGCGGCCCGGATGGCCAAATCCAGCGCCAACCCCACCAGGCTCCCCTTCAAATAGTATGAAATAGTGGTGTTTGGGCTATTCTCATTGGGCCGGTAATACTTGATCCAGGTATCGAAGGAGGCCTCCTGCAGGGTCTGTACCAGGCGCCCCGGCGTAGCCTCAAGTTTGTTGATATCCCCAGCTAACAGTTCGAGATAGTCCTCGACATCCATGAGATCTGCCCGGCGCAGCAGGAGACGGTCGTAATAGGAGGTGAGCCCTTCGGCCACCCAAAGCAGGGTGGTATAATTCTCCCGGCCGTAGTCGAAGGGTCCCAACGGTTCGGGGCGGATGCGCTTCACATTGTAAGTGTGGAACACCTCGTGGGCCACTAACTCCAGGTAGCGGCGATATTTCTTGCCTGGACTGAAATCCCACCTTGGATAAAACAGGTGGGTGGAATTGAGGTGTTCAAGGCCACCGTATTTATTATCTCTTATCTGCAAAAATATTGTATAGTTATCGTACGGAACTTCACCGAAGATTTCATGAATCTCCTGGATGATTTTGCCCGTATCGGTTAAAAGGCGGTCGGGGTCATAGTTGCCTGTGCCGGAGATGGCATAGCGGTGGGGAACATTGTTGACCTGAAAATCCAGGATAGTATGGTCGCCAGCCATGATGGGAGAGTCGATGAGGTCGTCGATATTCGATGCTCGAAAGACCGGGCTCCGTCCCCCCACCCAGTCCATGCCCGAGGTGACTTTCTGCCAGTTGACCGGTTTGTTGATCACCACCAACGGTTCCTGGGACTCCATGCCCACGGGATAAATAAACACGCTGGCGCCGTTGATCATTGCCTCATCATTGTCGACAAAGCTGGTCCTAACGCTAGGCTCAAACGCATATACTTTGTAACGGGCAATGATCTGTCGCTGGCCGTCTAACTGGACCCGCCAGGTATGTTTGTCCAACTTGATCACTGGGAGACTCCTACGCCCGCTCCGGACCGTAAAGTCCTGTACATTGCGTGCATATTCCCTGATAAGATAACTCCCGGGAGTCCACACCGCCATTTTGAAATCCAGATATTCCTTATTTCTCAGGCCATCGACGTTCAGCTCGACGGTGACATAATGTTCGGCGCGCTCTTCAAAACTGAGGGTGTAGGTCATTTTTCCGGCAGACGGGGCTGCCATTAGCAGGAGCACCAACAAGCCCGTGAGTACGCTCTTTGATAGACAGGTCTTAGTCATTGAGCGATCACCCCATTTAGTTAATGACACTTGAGCAACGCGGTGGGTTGGCGCCAAACTGTTCAGGCCCACTATTGGCCGCGAGGTAGGGTACGGGATATGTGCATAGCGAATTTCATACGGTAGCATAAGATACCTTGTTACCAAATTCTATGGGGCGGAAACGCAGGTGAAAAAGTACTTCGATTCCTGGCTTAAATCCACTACCAAAGCCAACTCATGGCATGGGAGTCTGGACCCCATTGATGACCACGGCATTTTCCAACCGGCGGCGGACAATAGCCCTGTCCCGATCCCCTCTGATTAGCCCGGCGGCCATCCCATGTCCCGGCCACCCAGGACATGGAAATGCAGGTGGAACACGGACTGGCCCGCCGAGGCCCCTGAATTGACCACCACCCGGTAGCCATCGGCGATACCCTCGCTGGCAGCCAGTTGGGTGATCACCTGATGGATATGCCCGATGAGCTCACCGTCTTCGGGGACCAGGTCCTGGAGCCTGGGGATAGGTTTGCGCGGGACCACCAGAAAATGCACCGGTGCCTGGGGGTTGGCGTCCCGGAAGGCCACGCATTGGTCATCCTCGTGAATGATG
>JADFNF010000093.1 GCA_022563485.1 Fidelibacterota bacterium
GCTTGATGAATACCGGGGACAGGATATGAGGAAGGGCATCGTCGGCCTTGAGCACCCCGCGCGTTCCCAGCCGGTGCGCTTTCGAAGTCTTCACCAGGTAGTTTTTCCGGTCAGGCCAGGGACCTGTATGGCAACTGGTACAGGTCAGTTTATCAAAATGCACCGGTGGAATCCCGGCATGTTCAGGCTGGGGCGAACCCAGGCGTCCGGCCATGGGGAAGGCGGCCGACGAATCCTCAAGGTGGCACCCCCGGCAGGTCAAGGTGGCCGCAAAGGGGTTATCGACCGACAGGGCTTCGCCCTCATAGCCCCGGATCATGGCGTGATCCAGGCCGTTGCGGTGGCAGTCGACGCAGGTCATGCCCGCCACCATATGGATATCCTCATCGGTTTCCCACCTCTCGGAGGGGGTGGCGGGAATCGTCTTCGACGAATGGCAGAAATAGCACCTTTCGGCGCGGATGTCCCGGACCACATCGAAGAAGACTTTGCCGCCATCATCAAAGCGGGACTCGTCGTAGGAGACCGATGGCGGGATTTGCTTGGGATCATCCAACATGGAGCCGAAGAGCACGTCGTAGGTGTCGGGCATATTCTCAGCCGATCCGCTCACGGTGGCGAGGCCGCTGGCGGCGGTGGCGGCCCAACGGAAATTCTGACGGCCAACCTGGGCCGCATACTCGGCCTGATCGTAGGACGGTTCGGCATCGTGGCAACCCAGGCAGTTGACCTCCAGCTTGCCCGACACCATCCAGCGCATGAAATAGTCAACGGTCTCGGCCTCCTCATCGTCACCGATGCCGCCACCGGGCATGTGGCTCCCGAATTTTTCAACAAACTCCAGGGGCGCCAGACCGACTTCCTCAGGCCTGAAAGTCCCGGGCCAGTCCCGGTAGGAGAGGGGAATCTGGGTAGCGGCCTTCCGGTCCACCAGAATCCACGGTTGACCTGGGCGGCCCGGCGGGACCTCCGGGTCGGCGGCGTTGAAATGCCAGCCACCGGCGATGGTCTGGTAGCTGTGGCACTCACCGCAGGTCTGCTCGGTGGA
This sequence comes from Fidelibacterota bacterium, assembly GCA_022563485.1. Taxonomy (GTDB): domain Bacteria; phylum Fidelibacterota; class Marinisomatia; order SCGC-AAA003-L08; family TS1B11; genus JADFNF01. The sequence continues at coordinate 1,049 of JADFNF010000093.1, forward strand.
GAAGGGCATCAACGGGTCATCATGGGGGCTGATGGTGGTGCCCTCCTCGTCCAGGAGCTTCATGATATGCACCGGCACGGCGCGGGTCCCATCGGGGACGTCACCCAACTTCGGCTTCTGGGCCGTGGCTGGGGCAGCGCCGAGGATGATCGCCAGGAACCCTAGTGCGACCCAGCCCGCGTCACGCTGAGGATGGGCCATTAGCCTGTGATGCTTTTCTGCCGCTGGCCAGTCTTAGACATGAAATTCTTCAGGCTTGTAGGTCAGGGTCCGGGCCGCTTCGACAGCATCGTTCACCTTCAGGACAGCCACTGCCGTCTCGTAACCGATTTCGGCGGGGCAGTTCAGCGTCCCCTTGCCACGGACGGTAGCGAAGAAGTTCTCCAGATGGGGCTGATGGTAGAGACCGGTGAATACGACCGGGAGATCATGTTGGGGGGGCGCCAGTGTCTCCCGGACATCCAGCACCACCTCGCTGGCCTGGGTTTCAACCTCTTCTTCGGCGGGGGCCTGCAAGATGCCCATTTTGACCCACTTGTCCCACTGTGGTGCGGTGGCCTCACGATAGATACCGGCCCGGCCGGCAGCCTCGGAGATCAACAGGGACCCTTCATCGCCCATGAATTTCTCAAAATAGCCTTCGCTGCTGTTGGTGGTGATGGTTTGATAGGAAGCCTGGACCGTTCCCTCCTGGGTCTCATAGCGGAACAGGGCCAGTACACTGTCGTGCCACTCGTGGGTCTTGCTGTCATAATAGCCGGAGCTGCCCGATGCCATGACCGACACCGGATTGGCGCCCAGGAACCAACTGTAGATATCAATCTGGTGGGACCCAAGGTCAACGATAGGGCCGCCACCCAACCCCTTGTACCAGCGCCAATCGCGGTATTGTGCCATGGACTTGAAGCCATACTTTTGGAGCCTGTCCTGGGACATGGCGTATTTTTCCGGCCAACCGCGATCGGGCTGGACCGCACGATTCCATTGGCCGTTGATGGTGGTAATCTGGCCTAATATTCGGGCTTCCTTGATGATCCGCTCATAGGTGTGAATGTACCGGGGATTGCTCCGGCGCTGGTGACCGATCTGGAGCAGCTTGCCGGTCCTCTGGGCAGCTTTCACCATCTTCTGGGCCCCTTCCAGGGTATTGGACATCTCTTTTTCACAGTAGACATCAAGCCCCGCTTCCAGGCAGGCGACCGCATGCTCGGCATGCCAGAAATCAGGCGTGGCGATAAGGACCACGTCGAGGTCCTGCTCCTTATCGAGCATCTCCCGGTAGTCTTCATAGGTATTGAGCTCGTGGCCATATTTCTTCAACAGGCGAGCGGCCCGTTTCTGGTTATACTCGGTCCAGATGTCGCACACGGCCTTGAAGCGGATGCCAGGGATTTTCAGACAGGCCTGCAACAGGATGTTGCCCTGTTCCCCGGAGCCCAGCAGGGCAACATTCAAGTCATTGGAGCTGCCCGAACGTCCCTGCCCCCGCACCATAGGCGACAGCATCAATCCCATGCCCGCAGCCGATGCAACGCGCAGGAAACTGCGCCTGTCGATCACTTCACTCACACCCGAGAGCTCTTGCTTGGTATTCCCAGTGGTCATAATCCTATCCATCCCTATAATTAAAATTTAGCATATCATAACAGTTCATCCGGATGGCTGTCATAGTACGATACAGGTCTATTTCACCTTTCAGAGGCGCCAATCCCAGCGGGGTGCATCAAGGGGCCTCATGATGACCCTCGCGAAATCCAAACGCCCCTCAACCGCGTCTGCAACGTCCGTCCCCCCCAGTGACTGAACCTCAACAGAGCAAGGACATGGCAAGACCGGCGATGGTGACGACCAACACTAAGTTACTCCCCGGCACCGTCAAAATGCCATCGGTGAAGGTGTTAACCCCCCAGTTTTTTTATTTTAATGTTCCGGTACCAGATGGGCTGGCCGTGATCCTGAAAACCGATATGACCCACTCGAGGCATATCCTTGTAGGCCGTATTGAACTTGTTCGGCGACCCATCGGGATTCATGTGCGCCTCCGTCCACCGGTTCAAGTCCATATTGATGATCTGCTCACCGTTGAACACCACGAATATTTTGTTGGCCTGGGCGGTGATGGTGTAGCGGTTCCATTCTCCGGCCTTCCTGACCCGGTTCATGCTGGGCGACAGGCAGTCATAAATGGCGCCGCACATGCCGTGGGGGGTGCCATCGGTCGAGGCGTGTATCTGGACCTCGATGGCCGTGTGCACGAAATGTTCGATGTCGCCCGTCCGGATAAAGACCCCGCTGTTGGTGTTCTCGGCCAGTTTAAACTCCAGGTCGAGGACGAAATCGCCGTACTGCTCCCGGGTCCAGATATCACCGCCGCCCTCGCGGGATAACACTCCCTCGGCCAGGGTCCAACTGTCCGGGGCGTAGAACGCGTTGGACAGATCGGAGGCAAACAGGTCTTGCCAGCCTTCTGAAATGTCGATGGTAGGATGGTGCGTAACGGAGAGTTCCGGCACGGGCGCCTGGGCGCAGCTGCTGAAAAGCGCCAGCATGCCAACCAACGGGGCCGCAACTACCATCATCTTGTCAAACATCGTGATCCCCTTCATATGATGGTGAGAAACCACCAGGAAGAGCCTGGCTCCCCGAGGCCCGGGCGAGCACAGCCTACGCTACAAGATCGCAGGCCATGCTCCTGACCAAAGTCGTCCCTGGGACCGGTGCGGCGTATGGGTCAGGCCTCCGGCGCAGCTGGGGCCTCACCGTTGGCTGCCCGCTCCTTGAACATCAGACCGAACACCACCATCACCCCGGCGGCGAACAGGGCCGGAATGATCCAGAACTGCCGCCACAGGCTAAGTGCCTGGGTGGTTTCACCGACCACGGCGTTGAACACCCATCCGGAGATCAGGGCGCCGATGAACATGCCCACGCCGTAGGTTACAAAGATAATCAAACCCTGGGCCTGACCGCGAATGGCCGGGCTGGCCTTCTTATTGACGTAGATATGGCCGGAGACAAAGAAGAAGTCATAGCAGATGCCGTGGAGGAGGACGCCAGCCAGAATCATCCACAGCACGCCATCCACCGCGGCGGCGGCGAACAGGGCATACCGCAACGCCCAGGCGAGCATGCCCACGATCAGCATCCACTTCACCCCCAGCCGGATAAAGAAGAACGGCATGGCGATCATGAACAACACCTCGGACATCTGTCCGAAACTCATCATGAAAGCGGGATTGGTGACCCCCGCGTTTTTGACAAACACCGGCGCATAGGCGTAGTAGGCGGACAGGGGAATAGAAATGAGGAGTGAGCTGATGAGGAAAACGATGAACGGCCGGCTCTTGAGCTGGGCCAGGGCATCCAGGCCGAGGACCTGCCTTATCGTGACCTTCTCACCCTTGGCTGACGGCGGCGTATGGGGCAGGAAGAAAGCGTACACACCCAGCAACAGTCCGGCCACACCAGCCACCTTGAGGGGCAGATCGGTGAGGTCGGCGTGGAGGAACCTGCTCACTAAAATACCGGCCAATATCCAGCCGATGGTACCGAACACCCGGATGAGGGGGAATTCCTTCTCCGGTTTGGTCAGATGGTGAAAGGTGAGGCTGTTGGACAAGGCCACCGTGGGCATATAGCAGAGCATGTGGATCTGCAACAGAATGATAAAGCCCACTGTGGACCCGCTCCCGGCCGCGAAAGGTGCGGCGAGCATGGCGGCGCCGCCGACGAGGTGCAGCGTGCCCAGCACCTTCTCAGTAGCAAAGAACCGGTCGGCAATCATGCCCAGAAAGAATGGGGAGATGATGGCCCCGATGGGGCTCACGGTATAGGCCCAGTAGATGGCGTCGGTCATGCCGATTTCGGCCATGTAATTGCCTACGGTGACGTACCAAGCCCCCCAGATGAAAAATTGCATGAACATCATGAAGCTTAAATTGGCGTGAAACGTTTTGTTCACAGATCGCCCCCTTCCTTTAAGATTTGACATGGATAAAAATTGCCCATTACAGCTGGACCACCTGTCCCGTCCGCACCGACTCATCGGCCGCCAAAACAATATGCAGACTGTTGATGGCATCGTCCCAATGTTCACTCAAGTCTAAGTCCTCACGGATCGTTTTGAGGAAATAGGCCTGCTCCCGGTTGCACAATTCCTGAAGATCAGGTTCATCCCTGGTGCTAATCAGCACGTCTTGCTTAGCAAAACTGCCGTCCGAATTCACGTCAGCTGCATGCTTCAACAGGGCATTGGTCTTGGTGTGGGAGTCGATGTCGGAAGAGCCGGCCTGTCCGTTTGCCTCCGGCTCCACAATACTGACGCAGCCTTTGGGACCCACCACATCCTTCACAAAGAACGCGGTTTCGCTCATCATTGGGCCCCAGCCCGCCTCATACCAACCCACCGATTTGTCTTCAAAGACCACCTGCAATTGACCGTAATTGTACATGTCCTGGTCAATCTCATCGGTCAATCGGGCACCGATAGCCGACACGCGAACCGGCCGGCTGCGGGTCATCTGGCACATGACATCCACATAGTGGACGCCGCAATCAACAATGGGGGACATGGTGTCCATGATCCGCTTATGGGTCATCCATTCGGCGCCGGCACTCTGCTGGTTCAGGTTCATGCGCATCACCAGTGGGCTGCCCAGGGTGTGCGCCACTTCAATAAATTTTATCCAGGATGGATGATGGCGCAAAATATAGCCCACCACCACTTTCTTCTGCTTCTGTTTGGCACGTTCCACCACCTTCCGGGCCTGCTCCACCGTCAGGGCAATGGGCTTTTCCATAAAAATGTGCAGACCTGCATCGAGGCCCTTGAGAGCGAACGCCACATGGGTATCGGGATAGGTGCACACGGCCAGGGCATCGGGCTGGGCCGCCTTCAGGGCGTCGTCCAGATTATCGAACTGGGCGATCCCCCCCAGCTCGAGAGCCAGCTGGTGACGCCTTTCGGGACCCCGGGCCATCAACCCGACAAGCTCGAAACCGTCCGACAGTTGGTAGGCGCGGGCATGGGCCGCTCCCATGTTCCCGCAACCGATGACGATAACCTTCACCGCATCATGCATGGCATTGGGCGATCATATTTGTTTCCCCCCCTTGATTTCCTGCCACCGCGTCCCCGCTATACCCAAGCTGGAAAAACGCCTCGCAAATATCGGAGGTTGCGCCGATACGTCTCCTCCAGCCCCAGGGGCTTATCCCCATGGATTTCGTCGTATTGCTCGATCTGGAGCTCGATGAGCAGCTTGAGGCGCTGGGCCTGGCCTGCCCGCAGCCGCCTGGGTCGTGACTGCTACACTGCGGCCTATCGCACGCCGGAGCACTGTTTGCCATGACTCAGCCGAGTTCAGCGCCAAATCTTGATCATCCAATTCTACGTGTCGTGAAGAAGAACTTCCCGGACAAGCGTCTGCACGCGACCGAGTATCGCGGGCAGAGCACGCTGATCGTCGAGCCGGGGGATCTGCATGAGGTCATGCAGTTTTTGCGGGACGATAAACGCTGCACGTTCGATTTCCTCTCTGATGTGATCGGCGCCGACTACCTCAACTACCCAGCCGAGACGAGGGGGCGTTTTGCGGTGATCTACAACCTTTGCTCGCTTGCCCGAACCGATCGATTGTTCGTGAAGGTGTCGCTCGATCCGTCGCTGGACACTTCGGGGATCGAGCCCGATCCGGCGCTGGAGCTGGATTCGGTGTGCGATCTCTGGCCCGGCGCCGAGTGGACCGAGCGCGAGGTGTTCGACATGTTCGGCATCCGTTTCCGGGGGCATCCTGACCTTCGGCGGATCCTGCTCTGGGAGACCTACCCGGCGCACCCGCTGCGCAAGGACTATCCCCTGCGAGGTCGAGGCGAGCGGGAGCAGTTCAGGGTGGTCAGCCGAACAGATGCCTAGGAACCGAGGTTCAAGGTTCAAGGATTGGGATTGAGTGCCAAGGGCGTGTGGAACATCGCGGCGCTCGGCCGGTATCACCCTGTCGCAACACTCCTCATTTCTGTGAGTTCATTCCATGATTCGATCTCTGAAGGCGATTCTCATTTCCCTGTGCGTCCTCTGTGTTCCTGTGTTTGCTGGCGCCGAGAGTGAGCGCCCCTTCGATCTCATGGTGGGTGATATGGCCCCGGAGCTTTCGGTCGGCGAGTGGATCAAGGGTGAACCCATCACGGGCTACGAGCAGGGCAAGATCTACGTCATCGACTTCTGGGCGACGTGGTGCGGCCCGTGCATCGCTGGTTTTGGGCATCTCTCCGAGGTGCAGGAGCACTACGCGGACAAGGGAGTGGTGGTCATCGGGTTCGCCAGCACCGCAGCGCCCGACAAAATCGACAAGGCTCGGAAGCTCATTCTCGGGAAGAAGAATGATGTCACGCGCTACCGCGTGGCGTACGACGACCAGGAGTCCTCTACATGGGCGCGGATGATGAAAGCCGCGGGCAAGAACAGCTTGCCTACGGTGTTCATCGTCGATCGATCGGGCCGGATTGCGTTCATTGGAAATCCGCGCGACATGGACAACAAGCTCGAAGCGCTAGTCGCCGGTGAGACAGATGGCGCCCGCGACCAGCATGCCATCGAGCTTGGTTTGGACTGGGACATCGCCGAGCATCAGATGCTGGCCTTCGGCACACGGCTGGGATTGGACGGCGATAGCGTAGGTGACAACTGGGGCGTGAAAGTCAGTTATATTTTCTCGCTCGATGCTCCATCATTCGGCGGATAGTCGCGGCAAACAAGCCGTTTTGAGCGGACCGACAACAAATGCCCGATTCGGCCAGCGTCCCCACGGGGGGGACGGCTGAATCGGGCGTTTTTCATGCGGAGGGTTCCAGGATCCGAGGGAT
>JADFNF010000094.1 GCA_022563485.1 Fidelibacterota bacterium
TCCGATCCTTGCTCGTCACGGTCGACTTTGCGTGGATCCTGCTGCGGCAAATAGCGCGCGATCACTTGGGTCGCGCGGGAGTTTATCCCGTGTAACATAGTGGGGCGGGAGATCCCGCCCGGGGGGCGGATGCGCCTACCGGCGTATCGTGGGCCAGCACCTCACCCCGTTTACTCAGTATCCCGAGCGCACCCCGCTAGGCCGGCACTTCCCGCCCCTCCAGCAGGAGTGACCGGGTCACCGCCAGCGGGTCCCGGATGGCCTCAAGTTCCAGGCGGTAATAAATCGTGGGGCCTTCCCGGTAATTGCTCACCAGGCCGCCGTCGCGGAGTTTGCGCAGCTGGTGGGAAATGGCCGACGTCTCCATCCCCAGTATGTCGGCGAGATCGCAGACGCAAAGTTCTCCGGCATGGGCCAGGCTCAGGAGAATTCTCAGGCGGGTCGGGTCGCCCAACAGGCTGAGATTCCGGGTCAGGTCCGGCACATTATCGAGGGCCGCCAAATGCCGCTGCGTCCCTTCCAGCACCGGCAGGTTGATCTTTGAACGCACACATGACCGCTCGATCATAACATCTGTCCTTTGCTTAGTGTGATAGGGATCATCGCTTTATCTGATGAACCTGAGCGTCAGGTCCACCCCCCGGGCTGACTGCTGGGCGCCCCGCACTTGGCTCCATAGGGGGCCCGAGAAACGGATCACCCCCGAGACCGATTCGGTCAGCTCCAGGTTCAGTCCGGCGCTCCCCTCCAGGAAAAAGCCGCCCGAGTTGGGTGCCGGAACATCCGCCCAGACATCGCGCCCCTGCCACCTGGTCCGGACGATCAGGTAGGGGTAGGCGTGCCACACCTGATAACTCTGCCCAATGGCGTGCAGGTCGAGGCCCAGTTGGGGGCCCGGCTTGAAGCCCAGAGAACTTTCATTCAGGCCGGTTGTATAGCGCACCAGAACACCGGTGACCCAGGGGAACTCGGACCGCTGCCACCACTCGCCGTAAATTGTGGCCACAGTGGCGCCCGTACCCAGTGCAAAATGGCGATGTTTCACGGTGTCGGCTGCCGGGCCAAAGGGATTGGTGCTGTAGCTGGGGGCGGTGGGGAAGGCGACGTTCACGCCCAGGAAAATGCGTCTGCCGGGACCCACCGCCGCATTGGTGAGGATGTACCGCAGCCCCAGTTGCAGGTCCTGGAAACCCTGGAGCGTCTCGGTGCGGTGGTGGGCGTCCACCTTCTCCATTACCTGCGACCAGCGCATATAGGGCACTATCGCCAGGGCGTTGAGCCGCGCGGTGACCCCCACCATGCCGAACAGGTTCACCCGGTGGGTGGTGGTACGACCAAAGCGTTCGTCGCTGTTCCCTCTGTCGCTAGCTATGGGTGCCAGGGCATTGTAGCCATAGTCGGCCCCCCACAGGAGCCCTCCTCTTTGAAGGCCAATCCCTTCAGTTGCGCTCCCGACCGGGAGCGTGACGTTGCTTCAGAGGGGTCACTGGCCCCAAAGGGGACTCAACAGCAGGACCAGGCCTATGAGGCTGCTGAGCCACCAGCTGGCATTTCGGCCATCTGTTTTCACGACTGCAGCTCCTCCGCCGTGACCAGTTCCACCAAGTCCCGGTAGGCGGCCCGCACCTCCCCCAGGCAACAGCGGCCCGTGGGATTTTTCACCTCGCAGCTGCAGGTCCCCTGGGACACTTGCTCCCGGATACTCGCCTCGATAAGGGACTCGCCATGCTGGCGGTACTCATGTTGGATGTCCTCCCTGGTATGCTCGAAGCAGTAGCAAACCAGATGAGGTGCCTCGGCCTCCTTGAAGCCCACCCGCACCGTCACGTCGTCCTGGCTCAGGGCTGGGGTATCGCCAGGAAAGAAATAGAGGATGGGGTCATCGGGGTTGGTGCAGACGTAACCAGCGGGGAAGCCCCCGGCCGGTTGCAACTCAGGCCGCGCCAGGGCGTTGATGGTCTCTGCGCCCACCGGCTTGCCCTTCCGGCTACAGCTGGGGCATCGGTCAGCGCCAGCCGTGCCGGCGTCAGCGTTGGGTAGGGTGCAACAGGAATCAGACATATTTTCTCCTATTATGTTTTGTCAATCCAGTCAAAGGGTCTAGGCTGCTCAAGTGGCGGCTCCCCTGATAAAACGAAGCAGGCCGCCGCGATCTTCGTCCTTCAGAAAATGCTGGGCAAGAATGCCCAGGATCACCCCGAAGGCAATGTGGGCGGCAAGGGTCAGTAAAAACAGCTGCGGCCAGGCATAGTTTATGCCGAACAACCCGACCATGGGTCCCATGGGCGGCCCGATCATCATGCCGAGCTCCATGACCAATAGCCAGACAACCGCCCAAAGGACCGCCCGGGTGGTGTTTCGGCCTTTCCCCCAGACGAAGGTGTAGATCAAGCCAAAATCGGCCCCATTGAGGAAGTGGATGAAAAATCCCACCGGGTAGTAGACGGCGAGGGATCGGCTGCCGGTGGCCATTTTCCCAAACATGACCGGTGTTTCACCGGGTAACCACCCGTTCAGGACGCCCATCTGCCGGAAGAAATCCAGTCCCACCGTTGCCAAAGCACCCACGCCTAATCCGATCACGATTCTCCTGAAGAGATCGGGATAGCGCCCATGGCTATAGATGATAATCCCTATCAGGATAACGATGGACGGCACATAAACCAGAGGGATATACACCCGGGCAAATTCATGGGCCATCATGATCACCTTGGGCCCCATCGATATCTTCTGAATGTATTGGGCGTAGCCGAAGGACAAAGTGACCAGCTGAATCGGTACGGCGCCACCGGCGAACAGCGCCAGTAGTATGAGGAAAGTCCTTCGCTTATCAGTCTGACCCATTGTGCTACTCCGACTTTTTTACGGACGAGGTGATTCGCTGAACCACCACATCAAGTTCAGCACCTAATGCTTCCAATCCTGGATATTCCCCCAGGAGATAGGACGGCTTGATGTATTTCACCATCACTTTGCCGTCGGGCCTTTCCATGATGGCCACCTTCAGGGGCGGTTCGATGGCACCCATTCGGTTGGTTTCGATGATCTGCTTCATGTACCTCGGGTGGAAGAACAGCAGCTGCTTCATCCCGCCAACTTTTTTATTCACCATTTTTAACATTTTCTGGGCATCTATTTCCTTGAGCACCATCATATTTTCTTCCTCGATGGCGGCCGTCAATATTTCCACGGTGTCGTTAAAATCATAGGTCGATGCGGTCATGACTTGAGACGCCGGCAGCTTCATCATCTGGGCTGTACCCGGCTCCTGCGCAAGTAGCACCGGGCCGATAAGCAGCAGGGTAAATCCTAGCTGCATGATGGTACGATTTCTATGGGACTTCATGGTTTTTCCTTCTTAATGGGTTCATGATGACAACTTGTCGTGGCGCCCAGCCGACCGCTACTGCACCGCCTTGGCGGCGCTTTTGACGATCTCATTGAGCGTCGGATGAATATGGATCGCCTTGGCCAACGTCTCGATAGTGCTGCGGCCCTGCATGGCGATTACCACCTCGTGGATCAACATATCGGCGTGAGGGCCGAGGATGTGCCCACCTAAAATTTCCCTGGAGTCCCCATCGACAACCAGCTTGACCAGACCCTCGTTTTGACCCAGCGCCTTGCCCCGGCCGGAGTGGGCAAACGAATAGCTGCCGACTTTGACCGCATGCCCCGCCTGGCGGGCCTCCTCCTCGGTCAGTCCTACGCTGGCCAGGGCGGGCTCGGTGAAAATGGCCCTGGGGACCACCCGGTAGTCGACCGCCCGGCCAAGGGACTTTACCGCGTTGAGGGCGGCGATGGGGCCGTCATAAGTGGCCCGGTGGGTGAACATCTGGCCGCCGTTGGCGTCACCCAGTGACCAGATATTGGGAGCCGTGGTGTTCAACTGGTCGTCGGTCTTTAAAAACGCCCCATTCAGATCAACACCAGCCTGCTCCAGCCCCAGGCCATCTACGCGCGCCGTACGGCCCGTCGCTAACAAGATGATCTCGGCATTCATACGCTGCTCAACCTCACCATTTCTGGAGATCACGTAGCGGCTGGTATCGTCACGACCTGCGCGAATAACCTCCGTCGAAGTGTGTACCTTGATGCCTTCGGACTGAAGAATCTCCTCGAGCTGGCCGGACAGTTCCGGCTCCTCCTTGGGCATCAGGCGGGGGGCGCGACCTAGAAGGGTCACCCCGGTGCCGAATCGAGCGTACATCTGGGCGAATTCGATCCCTATGTAGCCACCGCCGATGATAATCATGGACGCAGGTAAGGCCCCCAGTTTGAGGGCCTCATTGTTGGTGATAAAGCCAGCTTCGTCCAAACCGGGGATCGTGGGGACCGTAGGCGTAGCGCCCACTGCCAGAATAGATTTATCGGCTGTTATGGCCTGCCCATCGAGGCGGATATCTACCGGAGATGTAAACTCGGCGCGGCCGGTGAGGAAAGTGATACCGCTGTTTTTCTTAAGACCACTGTGAATGCCCGAGATGATGCCCCCTACGATCTTATCTTTACGCGCGATGGCGGTAGTCAGGTCAAAGCTGAGCGCATTGGGGTCAACGCCCCGTACACCAAACTCATAGGCGTGATGCCGTACCAAATGCATGACCTCGGAAGACCTTAACAAGGCCTTAGTGGGGATACACCCCTCGTTGACTCACGTACCCCCCACTTGTTGCATCTCGATGAGGGCCACTTTTGCGCCCAACCGGGCCGCTAGATGAGCCGCGGGCAGGCCGCCCTGGCCCGCGCCGATAACTGCGAGATCGTAGTGGTCCATTACTTTGCCCATCCATTGCCGAAGATGCTGGGGTACTGGCGTGCATTTTTCTCGGCGCCAATTCTATAACCATCCTCCAGCGATAGGATCACTATATCCTCGGGCTTATCACTCCTGGAAATCCACGTCGCAGCGCTATCTTCCGAGGTGAAGAAATGGACATAGTGACAGAAGCTCCTGATGACGTCGGCGCGTATCTGATCGGTGTTCGGCATCATAAATGATATGACGGTACCGGCTGGCTCAACCGCGAGTACCCCTTCCGGCGCCACCGTGATCCGGATGCTCTCCTTGGTTTCCGGGTCGAGAGACTCTATATAGGCCATCTGCCCGATAACTTGAGGAATGAATATGCTATCCCAGGCGCACCAGTTGTAGAGGGTGTGGCCGTTCACCAGGAAACGGTGGGGCATTTCCGTCACGCTCAAACCCCAGTAACCGGTAATCTTTCCCCCATCGTCAAAAAAGATGCCGGACCAACCCTCGATAGTGCTTTTGACGTCTTCGACCGGCATATTTAGAGTATCGGCAAGTTCCTCGACCGCGACCGGCTGGCCCGCCGCCAGGAGGCGATAGATTTGGACGGAACCCTTCTGCCCATGTTCAGACAATCCGATGAATTCGCTTGGAAAAGCACCCAGAAAGTCGCTGATTAATGCTTGGTCCATAGATGAAATAGTTATCGGTTCACTCATTTCTCGATCCCTTATAATGATCACCAGCTGCGATCAGGACTTTCCCACCGGGGAGTATCCACCAAATATGCCTTGAACCGAATTTGATCCGCCAGCTGGGGGATCGCTGCTTCTTCACGTAATTGTTCATCGACAGCGCAAGGCATGTGGCCTTCCTTGAAGCCTACCACACGGCGAGCCCCAATCATGGTGCACGCAGGGCACTCGATGATTTGAGCGGCACAGCTCACTCATAGCAAGCCCTGGTCCTGGAGCGCCCGCGCGTGTTTGATCTCCTTCGAGACGGTGCCCAGGCAACACCCTCCGCTGGGATTGGTCACCTCGCAGCGGCATTCACCGGCCTTTACGCGTGCCGTGATGATTTTCTGGATGTCGGTGTCGCCTCTGAGGCGAATATCATCGCGCACGTCTTTTCGATCATAGTTGAAACAGTAGCAGAGCGGGATGGGGTCCTCCGTCTCCTTGATCCCCACCCGCACGGTAAGCTGGTCCTTGGTAATCACGTGATCCCCCAATGCGGACACGTAGACCGTATCGCAATCCGGGGCACCACAGAAGTAGTAGGGTTGAGGCGTCAGATTCGCCTTGACCTCCGGGGTAACCAGGCTTTCGACGGTCTGCCTCCCTACCGGTTTAGTGACCTGACTATTCATCGGGCAGACGGGTATATCACCCGCATGCGGCACAACGCAACAGGTCTCAGACATGGTCATCACCGCGCGGTTTAGGCCAGGCAGTGGGGGCAGTTTTGGGGTCAACCGGCGGCTCTATCTGACGAGCCTTAAACCCGAGCTGGTCCACCAATTGGGGGATCGCTGCTGCCCCTAGTTTTTCCCCATCGATCGTGCACTGCATGCGGCGGTCATCGAAGAAAACCGCACAGGCCAGCATGCCGGGTTGGGCCGCCAGGGAGGCTTCCAGTCCCGCCGCGCAGCCGGTACACGTCATCTCGGCGATGGCCCAGGTGCTGGCTGCGCCTTCATCGACCGGGCCGGCGTTGCCGCTCTGCCCATCGGTCATAGATGAGGCTTGGATATAGGGGAAGGCCAGCAGCAGGGCCACCAGGGGGACGGCCAGCCAAAGGGTGCGGCGCTGACGGGTCAGTTTGACCCGTTCATCCAGAGAACAACAGGCCTCCGCCGCCTGGGGCCGGTAGCTGCGCCAGAAAGCCCAACCGACCAATCCCACGGCGCCAATAGAGAGGTAGGGACGCACCGGTTCGAGCCAGCTGAACCCGGCCAGGGAGGTGGCCCCCAGAGTGGCCAGCAGGATGGGGCCGGTGCAACACAGGCTGGCAAAGGCGGCCGCACCCAGGGCCAAGAATGAATCGCGCATAACAACCTCCATTTCGATATATGAACATATGTTCAAATAATGAATGAGTCAATAGTTCCCTTTGCAGGTAACATTTCTGTCGCCGGGGCGACGAATAGGGGTGTCAGCGCCTACATGAGTTATGCCAGACGTGCTTATGAGAAATGCCCAACACGACACGCATACGGCTATAAATACTGATGCCTCTGCTACACAATCAGCTTAAAACGACACTCAGAGCGACGTACACAAAAATGAGGTACACTAGTACGCAACGCATATGACACGCAATGTAGCGCCATATCAGGACAACGCACAGATACGCACTTATACACTACCTGATATGCTTATTACAATGATGATATATCGTACATGCTCAACGCCTCTCAAGGCACGCGCTGAGTTGTTATACTTACAGGCAAGGTCAGTGGGGTATATCATCTTATTTCTTTATTAATATGCTGTGATAATAATGATGCTGTGCGATGATGATAGGTGTGCAATTGTGGCTTGTCTTGTGGCTTGTCGTGTTATATTTAAGTGGGGTATGACCCCCATCGGGCACGCCAATATGGAGCGCAGAGGTAACAAACAATTTTTGGTCACTTAAGGTTTACGGAGAACAATAATGGCAGAAGAACGAATAACTCTATATGACCCGCTAGACACTGTATTTGGAATGGACATAGGGCTTACACCTCAACCAACAATAGACCATAAAGACCCGCTGAATGGCACAGTCAAAATAACGCTAGGTGACACGGTAAACAACAAAGGTACTATAATGTATATGACACCAAACGCCATACGAGACTGGGCAGAAATAATGATAGCCGCAGCCAACCACATAGACCATAACAACACCACAATAATGTACACAGGAGAGCTAAAACAATGATGTGTAAAGTGATAGAAACACGATTTGCGATAGAATTCGCCCACCTTAATTTAACATTTTTAATAGAAGAGGGTGCGGTACATATGGAATACTCGCATCAAAGAATACACGTAGAGCCACAAAACGTAACTTCTAAAGATGTACTGACCCTGATAGACGAGTTAAAACTTGTGCGCAAGG
>JADFNF010000095.1 GCA_022563485.1 Fidelibacterota bacterium
ACCGGTAGGGCAAGACCCAGGTGATCTTCGACGAAAGTGTCGCCAAGGCCGCCTTTGCCAGGGCCAAAGGGCTGGGGTTATTCATTCTATTATGAAATTCGAAGACGGATGGGATACAGTACCATTTCTCAGGGATAGAGATCGTGAACTATACGACTTACTAAGGGATTCTGTTACCTCCGTTGAGTATCCGGGGACGTGTGTATTACTCCATGATATTCAAACTGATACGATATACCTTCAGGTGAAGGGGGTAAATGGAATAATTGGGCTTGTTGGCTATAACATATATGAACGCTTAAGAAGTTTGTCCGTAGATCAAGTCAAGGAAGACATTGGGCGGGTAGTGGAACTTGAGGAGCGAGCTAACCGGATAGTTCTTGAATACATTTCTGAATACTATTATAATAAAAAGACTTGGCCCTTAGAATCTGATGTGCTCATTAAAAATCGTGAACTAGGTAATATTAATGACATCCTTGTACTTCTCATTACTAGAGGCTATGCTAGAACTTGGCATCCTGGAAGAAAGGACGCAGTCTGCACCCTAACCGTAAAAGGTTTATCTCTTTGCATGGTGGAGGGTGCAAGAAAATATACAAATATCTACCTGATGGTAGTTAAATCCATGGCAGAGTTCTATATTGCTCAATCTCAAAGCGACTATGTTACGTGGGCACAAATCTCTAAGAAGACCAGCATAGAGGATGGGACATGGGATTTAATTTATACGTTGTTATACAATGAGGAGGCGGTCTTCGCACAAAATCCGGAGAAAAAATCGGGAAAAATATGGTTAGACAAAGAGATACTTCGATTTGAGAAGATGCAATCAATCAACACCTATTTTTGGATCCGGCACAAAATATTGACTGCTAAACATTCTATAATTATTAATTTGGATTCCAGGGTAGACAAGAAAGGCTTGAGCGAGGCGGCGAGCAGTCCTGACCTGCAATATGATGTATTTATTAGTTACTCTTCAAAAGACCAGACAGTCGCTAATGAGATTTACCAACTCCTTAAAGAGAACGGTATTAAACCGTTCTTGGCTCCAAAGGATATTGATAGTGCACGAAAAGGCCCGCAGAGTATAAAAGAAGCGCTTCGCAACTCACAAGAAATTGCGTTTCTTATGTCGCCAAATAGCAGGAATAGTGACTGGGTTCTTACTGAGTGGGGTGCATCTTGGGTGTTGGATAAGCCGGTCACTCCCATACTACTTAATTGCGAGGTTACTGATATACCTGAACTGCTCCAAGAATGGCAGAAGCGCGATTATCCTGATGAACTTCAACGTTACATTGAAGAAGTGAAGAAGAGGCTTAATGAAACTTAAACGCACGCACACTTGCGGCCAGCTGCGTAGGGGCGACGTCGGGGCAGAGGTGATCCTCAACGGCTGGATTCACTCCCGGCGGGACCACGGCGGCCTCATCTTTTTCGACCTGCGGGACCGGTACGGCAAGACCCAGGTGATCTTCGACGAAAGTGTCGCCAAGGCCGCCTTCGCCAAGGCCAAAGGGCTGGGCATGGAGGACGTCATCGCCGTCAGGGGACCGGTGGTGGCCCGGTCGACCGAAAACATCAATCCCAAGATGGTGACGGGGGAGATTGATATGTCGTGCACGGAGCTGGAGGTGCTCAACGAGGCCGAGCCGTTACCGTTCCTGGTGACCGACCGGGAGAGCGCCAACGAGGACCTGCGCCTCACCTACCGCTACCTGGAGCTGCGCACCGAACAGCTGCAGCATAACCTCATCACCCGCAGCAAGATTTATCAGCTGGTGCGCAGCTATTTCACCGGTGAGCAGTTCCTGGAGATCGAGACCCCCTTCCTCATGAAGTCCACCCCCGAGGGGGCCCGGGACTACCTGGTGCCCAGCCGCATCCACCAGGGGAAGTTTTACGCCCTGCCCCAGTCGCCCCAGATCTACAAGCAGCTGTTGATGATCGCCGGGTACGACCGCTACTTCCAGATCGTAAAATGCTTCCGGGACGAGGACCTGCGGGCCGACCGCCAGCCCGAGTTCACCCAGATCGACGTTGAACTCTCCTTCGTGGACGAAGAGGATATCTTTGCCATCGTGGAAGGGCTCATCGGGCGGCTGTTCAAGGAGATTCAAGGGGTCCAGCTGCCGGCGGCCTTTCCCCGCCTGACCCACCGGGAGGCCATGGAGCGCTACGGCACCGACAAGCCCGACCTGCGCTACGAGCTGGAACTTCAGGAGTTCGCTCCCTTCGTCGAGCCGTCGGACTTCAATGTGTTTAAAGCGGTGCTCAAAAGCGGGGGACGGGTGAAGGCCCTGGTGGCAACCGGGTGCGCCCGGTACAGCCGCAAGGATATTGACGAGTTGACCGCCTGGCTCACCCGCTACCACCGGGCCAAGGGTCTGGCGTGGATGAAGGCCGCCGGTGACGGTCTGGAGGGGGGCATCGCCAAATTTTTCGGCGACGATCTGCAGAAGGAGATCATCACACAATTGGATGTGAAGGAGGGCGACCTGCTGTTTATCATCGGCGACCGGGCCAAGGTGGCCCTCCCGGCCCTCGGCGCTCTCCGGGTGGAACTGGCCCGGCGGGAAGGGCTGGTGAACACGGATGAGGTCCGGCCCCTGTGGATCACGGACTTTCCGCTGCTGGAATTCGACGAGGAGACCCAACGGCATGTGGCGGTCCACCATCCCTTCACGGCACCCCATGCCGATGACATCCAGCTCCTGGATACCGATCCTGGGCAGGTACGGAGCCGGGGCTACGATCTGGTTATTAACGGCCACGAGATTGCCGGGGGTTCAATCCGTATTCACGATGCCAATTTGCAGGATCGACTATTCCGGCTGTTGGGCATATCACCGGATGAGGCCGAAGCGAAGTTCGGCTTTCTCCTCAAGGCTCTCCGATATGGCGCCCCACCCCACGGGGGCATCGCCTTTGGCTTCGACCGCCTGGTGATGGTGCTGGTAGGCACGGGCCAGATACGGGACGTCATCGCGTTCCCCAAGACCACCAGCGCACTCTCCCTCATGGACGGCGCCCCCTCCGAGGTGTCCGAGGAACAGCTCAAGGAGCTGGGTATTCGGCTTGACGAGAAGATGAAAGATAGCCAGTGACCCTGGCGGCCCGCCGCAGCGCTCATGGACGGTCCCGGGGGGTGTCCTAATTCGTGGTGGAAACCCTTGTTATCGCTCGCAGCTAATTAAATTAATGTTTGCATTACCATATATATGTATGTATACTTATATGGCAAACGATGGAAACAGTAGAATTCGAGTGGGATGAGAAGAAAAATCGAGAGAATCAAAGAAAGCATGGAGTATCATTCGAGACTGCGCAATTTGCTTTTGTTGACCCCAATAGGGTTATATCTGAAGACACGGTACACAGCTATGCTGAGCAACGCTATCATTGTACAGGACTGGCCGGCTATGGTATCTTGACCGTTAGTTTTACTTATAGGCATGACAAGATTAGAATAATTAACGCTGGATACTGGAGACAAGGAAAAAAGATTTATGAAGAACGAAATAAAATACACTGATGGGCCCTTGGGGAAACTGCGTGTCGTAGAGGATTTTCTGCCAGCACCTGCAAATCTGATCCTTAAAGAAAATACGGCCAAGGTGACACTTAATCTGAGCACATCTAGTATTGACTTCTTTAAAGATGAAGCCAAGAAGAATCATGCAAGCTATCAGAGAATGATCCGCAATCTTTTAGATTTTTATGTCATTCAGCAGAAGATAAAGCCTTTACAAAAACTTGATGCTTAGTTCTTGGTCTATCATTCGAGTATAGTGACTTACCGCTCTTCATTGAAATCCATGGAACTGGCCGAAGTCTACCCTCTCATCCCACAGGCGCTGGCTGACCAACTGAACCTTCCCATACAGACCATTCGGCTCTAATCCCCTGCTGGTGGTTAAGCATACCCTCGATATCAAGGACACCGATCCCCTCCTGCTGCTGGGCGTCAACGATCGGCATATCCAGATATTGACCTCCGCCTTCAAGACCCAACTGGTGACTCGGGGTGGCCGCATCACCATTGAAGGACCCAAGGATGACGTTCAGCGGGTGGAGCAGGTCCTCAAGGAGATGATACTCGCCATCAACCGCAACGGTGAACTGGGGCCGGAGGATGTGAAGACGTTGGTGAAGGTCGGGGCGGCCGGCGGTGCTAAGCTGCCCAACGGGGACAAGCAGGTGATCCTCTACACGCACAAGGGGATGGTGTCGCCGCGTACCGCTGGGCAACGCCGCTACTTCGAGGCCACCCAGAAAAATGACATCGTTTTCGCTATCGGGCCGGCCGGAACGGGGAAAACTTACCAAGCGGTGGCCGTGGCGGTGGCCGCCCTCAAGTCCCGGCAGGTGGATCGCATCATCCTAACCCGCCCCGCAGTGGAGGCCGGGGAAAATCTGGGCTTTCTCCCCGGAGACCTGAAGGAAAAGATCGATCCCTATCTGACCCCTCTGTACGATGCCCTCCAAGACATGCTGCCCCATGATAAGCGGCGGGCCTACCTGGAACAGCACATTATCGAGATCGCACCACTGGCCTACATGCGGGGCCGCACCCTGTCCAGCGCCTTCGTTATTCTCGACGAGGCCCAGAACGCCACCTCCATGCAGATGAAGATGTTCCTGACCCGCCTCGGAGTCAATTCCCAGGCCATCATCACCGGCGATATCACCCAGATCGACCTGCCGGCCAGCCAGGGGTCGGGGCTCATTGAGGCCGCCCAGATCCTCGAGGGGATTGATGGCATCGCCATCTGCCGGCTCACCGATTCGGACGTGGTGCGCCACCGGCTGGTACGGGATATTGTCAAGGCCTATGAGCGCCAGGGGATCTAAGCAGGCCGCCACGACCGCCCCCTGCTCAGCCTTAGAAGGTATTATCCCCTCAATTCCTGAGTAAGCTCTTGCTCGCATCAGGCCGGATTGCTCACCGAACTCATCCTCATCCCCTTTGATCTGATGATGGGATTGGTCTCATCTGCCGGGTGTTCGGAAACCTGGAGTAATCCGACTATTCATTGTAAATTCTCACGCTTTTTAATAAGTGTTTATCGAGACGACCAAGTGTTCGCAAGCAGTCTTATAACCATCGATGCCACCGGCGCAGGCGTCATGCCTGTCACCGCTCATCGCAAAAGCCAACTCGCCAGAGGACGAAGCCGCCCTGATTCCCCCGATACCACCTGCCTTTCCAGGGTTACCTTCTCTCGTCCATCAGCGTGCCGGGTGACGGCCCGTCGGTTTAGGTCCCTGTTCACGATTCACTGAGGAAGGGATAGAACCGATGGATGTCCTCGCAGTGATGAGCAGGCACGATCACGAGCAGGTCGTGTTCTGTAACGAGCCCGCCGTGGGACTCAAAGCCATCATCGCCATTCACGACACGACCCTGGGACCGAGTCTGGGGGGCTGCCGGTTCTATCCCTACCCGACCGAGGAACAGGCGCTCAGCGATGTGTTGCGTCTCTCCCGTGCGATGACCTACAAGGCCTCACTGGCCGGCCTAAACCTGGGGGGCGGCAAATCGGTGATCATCGGTGACCCGGAGACCGACAGGAGTGAGGCCCTCTTCCGGGCCTTCGGGCGCTGCGTGGACGGCCTGGGGGGACGCTATATCACTGCCGCGGATGTGAACACCAGCGTGACCGATATGGAGTGGGTCCGGCGCGAGACGCAGTATGTGACCGGATTGCCCGAGACACTGGGCAGCAGCGGAGACCCCTCGCCGGTGACGGCCTATGGCGTGCTGGTCGGGATTAAGGCGGCGGTAATGACCCAACTGGACATCGATAACCTCAGGGGCATCAAGGTCGCGGTTCAGGGGGTGGGTCATGTGGGCCGCAACCTGTGCCGCTTACTCCGTGAAGCCGGGGCGGAGCTGTTCATCTCCGACATCAACCAGGCGGCGGCTGATGGTGTGGTAGCCGAGCTAGGCGCCACCTGGGTTGATCATCGTGAGATCCATGCCGCACCAGTCGACGTCCTGGCTCCCTGCGCCATGGGCGGCGCGCTGAACGAGGTGACCATCCCGGAGATCAAGGCGTCTATCATCGCCGGGGCGGCCAACAACCAACTGGCCCGCCCCACAACAGACGGTGAGGCCCTGTATAGGCGGGGGATACTATACGCGCCCGATTACGCCGTCAATGCCGGAGGCCTTATCAATCTGGCCAACGAGCTCGAGGGCTACGACCGTAAGCGCGCACTGGCCAAAGTTGAGGGGATCCATGATACGCTCATGAGGATTTTCAGGATGTCGGCAGAGGAAGAGCGGCCTACTCATCAGGTTGCCGATGGGCTGGCAGAGGGACGTATCCGGCAGGCGGCCGGAGGCAAGTCCATGCACCCAGCCACAGCAGTCCGTACGGCCGAGAGGCAATAGACCATGGACCGGAAAGTTCGGCGGCACGCGCGCGAAATGGCCCTACAGGCTCTGTATGCCATGCGCGTAGGGGGGGGCGAACTGGAGCGATGTGTTGACTTTGTCGTGTCCGAATCGGATCGACCTCCCGTGGAGGACTCCCGGGACTATTGTGTGAAGCTGCTTACCGAAGTGGTCGCACGGCAGGAATGGGCCGATCAGTTGATTGCGTCCAAACTCCAACACTGGGATTTAGACCGCGTCACCTTTATCGATCGACTTATCCTGGAACTCGCACTCATCGAAATGGTTAACTTTGACGATGTGCCTCCTAAAGTGAGTATCAGCGAGGCGATAGAAATTGCCAAGATTTACAGCACGGCCGACAGTCCTGGTTTTGTCAACGGTATCCTGGATGCCGTCTATCACGACCTTTTAGCCGGGAAAAGTACCGACAGCTGAGCGTAGTGGAGCTTACCAGATGCTAGGATTTATACAAAAATTGTTCGGCGGCACCAAGTCAGAGCGGGAAATCAAGCGTTTCCAGCCCCAGGTGGATGACATCAATGCAATATATGCCACCCTGGTGGACAAGCCTCTGGAATACCTGGTCGGGCGTCTGCGGGAGATCAAACAAGAAGTGGCCGATGTTCGGAATGCAACCCGAGATGCTGCCCCTGAGGGACCGGACCGGGATGAAGCGATCTACCAGGCCGAGCAGGACCTGCTCAACGACCGTCTGGCCGAGGTGTTTGCCATCGTTAAAGACGCCTGTCGCCGGCTCATGGGGCACGAGTTCAAAATGCTCGGCCAGACGTCCATCTGGGACATGATCCCGTTCGATGTGCAGCTGTTGGGCGCCATCGTACTGCATAAAGGCCGTATCGCCGAAATGAAGACCGGCGAGGGCAAGACCCTGGTGGCCACCATGCCCTTGGTGCTCAACGCACTCACGGGGGGTGGGGTGCACCTGATAACGGTGAACGACTACCTGGCCCAGCGGGACAGCGAGTGGATGGGGCAAGTCTACCAGTTGCTGGGTATGACCGTGGGCTGCATCCTTAACCGGATGGGGCCTGATGAACGCCGCCAGGTCTACGCCTGCGACATCACCTACGGCACCAATAACGAATTCGGTTTTGATTATCTGCGGGACAACATGGCCGTCTCGCCCGAGGACCAAGTCCAGCGGGGACATACCTATGCCATCGTGGACGAGGTGGACTCGGTGCTGATCGACGAGGCCCGGACGCC